>CAMCQW010000122.1 GCA_945877045.1 Chryseobacterium gleum | reverse complement strand
CAGAAACAATTGGATTCTTAAAAAAGGACCCTGCATTTCCTATCTCTGCCGGGTTCGGTAATTTTGATTGACGAATTGAAATAACGGCTTTACTAATATCTTCAATACTTGGATTACTGATCCCCATTTTTTTTAATTCATCTTCAATTGCTCCATAGCTTGTATTTTTACTTGCCTTTTTCGAAAGTTTAAAAGCGACATTACAAATGATATATTTCCCTTTTAATTCTTGTTTGAATGCACTTTCCCTATAGCCAAATTTACATTGTTCGGCATTAAAAATTTCTAGACCACCTGTTGCTATATTTAAGGCAGAGAGATAGGCAAAGACATCTTTTATTTCCACTCCGTATGCGCCAATGTTTTGCATTGGGCTGGCCCCAACACTCCCCGGAATTAAACTTAAATTTTCTATTCCTGCCCAGCCAAAGTTTATGCAGTGCAGCACTAATTCATGCCATACTTCACCAGCTCCTGACTCTACAATCACATAATCTTCATGGTCTTCTATGATTTTTATGCCCTTTATTTCATTTTTTAGGACCAAGCCCTCAATATTCTTTGTTAAAAGGATGTTGCTTCCACCTCCAAGAATAAATAATGGCTTTATATTGTGTTCTTTGAGAATTTCGCTCAATCGAGAAATGGAATTGAAACGGATGAAATTTTCCGCTTTTAGATCAAATCCAAAGGTGTTGAAGGCTTGTAAGGAAATGTTTTGTTCAATCATTTTTCAAAACTACTATAAAAGTAGTATTCATTTGGAAAAATAGCCAAAATCATTTGGTTTAATTTCATGAAACCAAGACCAATAGCTAAGGTGATGGCTTCTAACAAAGCCTTTTTTTGAATTTTCCGGAAGAAATACCCGGCCGCCATGGTTGGGCATCATGACTTCTAAGCCTTTTACTTGTACTTGCGGTGCGAGACCATCTTGAAGATAGATTGGATCACTATTGGCTTGTCCAGTGTCATCACTTCCGTATTGCCATACTTCTTGAAACATAGTCCAATCAGCCGCATAATACCCTCCGCTTTCTGGTGCCAATATAAGGATTTTTCCAAATACAACTTTATCCTTTATAGCATTTATAAATCCTACGCTGTAAGCATAACCGAAGCTATGGCAAACAATATCCAAAGTGTCTTTCATGTTTATACATTTTTGCTTATTGCAGGAAGAAATGAGAAAGTTTTTCCCCGCCTCTGCTCCATTGGTCATGCGAATAAAAAACCCTTCAGCATTTACTTTTGGATTAATTACCCAACTGCTCTTATGTCTTATCCAGCAAAATCTTGATAATAAATAAGAAGAGCCCATGTGAAAAAAGTTTTTGTACATAGCCGTTTTTATGCTATGATGGCCATCTAAATAAATGGCTTGACTGGTATTGAAACGCTTGATGATGCTATCGTTGATATCTAGCCAATAACCAGTCGGATCTTTCTCAGTGATGATATTGCTGGGAGTTTCCTTGTCGTGTTTTGGTCCACGATGCCCATTAATAAATAATAAATATCTTCTTGCCACTGTATCATTGTTAATTACTTGTGCCGAAGTATTTAGTCCGCTAAATAATAAAAGAAATAAGAGTATGTTATTTGCCATATTGATACAATATTCCTTGTGGTAATGAGGTCCATAGACATGCTTTTTGGCCGCTTGCTTTAAGTCCATTGTTGATCCATGTATTGCACGATAATATGATGCTATAGCTCTCATTTGCATCATAATAGGCATCGTTATCTTTAAGAACTTTGTCGCTATTTGGACTTAATTTTATTGTCTGCTTGTCTTTATTGAATTTTAAACTTTTCCTTATATAATTGATCAATCGTTTGTATTGATTTTCAGTAAGTAAAAGTTTCACTGTCGGGCGATCTGTTAAGATGGAGGCATGATAGGTGGCGTGAATCGCTGATGTCCCCAATCCTAATCCGGCACAAACTGCTGTCTTTACCGTTAGGTCAGCCCACTCTGGTGTATTAAGATAAAAATCCTTATCCCCCCAACCAATGGCAATTAGCTGGAGCGTAGTGTCGTTTTTTTTCGTGTTTTCTCTTGGGAAATAGTTGCGCCAATCCATAAGTTTATTTTCAACTGGGAGAACAAAATCGGTATGTACACCTGAGTTCATCAAGTAAACAACAATTGTTGGATTCGATTTTTTTTCACCTTCCACTGTTATTCTTGCTAATATAAAATAAGCGAGAAAATATAAAAATAGTAATGAAAAGAAGACAATAAAAAACCACATTATTGATTTAAGAACAACAATAATAAATCTTTTGCTAGTTGAACGTGTATTCTTATTTTTCGACTTCATCATTTATTCTAAATTTTAGTATTATTAAACAAATTTAATCTTTCTCATAAATAAATTAGTTATTCGAACTTCTGTTACTATTTTTGTTCTTATCGTTCAAAATTGAAAAACTTACTATGAAAAACATTTTTCTTCTATTATTTGTATCAGCGCCATTTTTACTTTTTTGTCAAGTTGACCTAAACAAAATTAGCACTTCAAATAAATTTGCAGAAGTATTAAATCATATTGAACAAATATATGTAGATCCTGTTAATGCTAAAAAGCTTACAGAGTCGGCAATAGTAGCAATGCTTGAAGAGCTTGACCCTCATTCCACCTACATTCCTGCTGAAGATGCGGATGATGCACAATCTCAAATTAATGGAAGCTTTGTTGGAATCGGTATCCGCTTTCAGATTGTGAAAGACACATTAATGGTGATTGCTACAATTCCTGGTGGTCCTTCTGAAAAATTAGGGGTCTTGGCTGGTGATCAAATTCTGCTCGTTGACGGAAATAATATTGCGGGTGTTGGACTCAAAAATAATGATGTGCGTTCGAAACTGATGGGTGAATTAGGCTCGAAGGTAACGATTCAGATTATGCGTCAAAACATGAAAACCCCATTAAAATTTACCATCGTTCGTGATAAAATCCCGATCTATTCTGTTGATGCCAGTTATATGATTACTCCTGAAATTGGTTATATAAAGTTGAATAGCTTTTCTAGAACGACTGTGGAGGAAGTTCAAAATAGTTTGAAAGATTTAAAATCCAAAGGAATGAAGCAATTAGTCTTTGACCTTCAAGGAAATGGAGGTGGATTATTAGATGCAGCACATCATTTAGTAGATGAATTTCTATCTGGTGATAAATTAATCGTTTATTCGGAGGGTAGGTCGCAACCTCGAAGTAATCTTAGAGCGGGTAAAAAGGGTTTGTGGGAAGACGGTGGATTGATTGTACTTACCGATGAATATTCTGCTTCTGCAAGTGAGATTTTTTCGGGAGCAATACAGGATTGGGACAGAGGTTTAGTAGTAGGAAGAAGGACATTTGGAAAGGGCTTAGTGCAACGACCAATTCCCTTATCGGATGGTAGTGAAATTAGGTTAACGATTGCTCGCTATTATACGCCTACCGGTCGATTTATTCAAAAGCCATATGAGGATAAAGAAAATTACAAAAAAGACTTAACTCAACGCTATTTAAATGGCGAATTTCAAAATGCAGACTCCATTAAATTCCCCGATTCCTTAAAGTTCATTACATTAAAAACTAAACGAACAGTTTATGGTGGAGGTGGAATAATGCCGGATATTTTTGTTGGACTAGACACCTCTGATATTACAGATTATTTTGGTGATATCGTTCGGGGAGGTCATATTAATAATTATGTTATTTCCTATATTAAAAACAACAGGGAGTCGCTGAAGTCGACCTATCCTAATTTTGAAGATTTTAATAAAAATTTTAGCTGTGATGATGATTTCATGACTAATTTCTTTTCTTATGTTAAAAGAGAAGCACCTGAGTTGGTTTTCAATGAAAGCGAATATTTAATCAGTAAAAAAATCATCCAAATGAGAATACGAGCTAATCTTGCTCAAGATTTATGGAGTACCAACGAATCCTATCAGATTTACAATGATTTTAATGAGGCCTTACAGAAAGCCGTAGTTCTTTATAAAGACAAATCGTATTACAAGTTTAAATTAGATAAGTGAAAAGACGGGTTGTAATTACAGGAATCGGAGCACTTACACCAATAGGTAACGATGTTCCAACTTTTTGGTCTTCAATAATTCAAGGAAAAAGCGGCGCTGCTCCAATTACCAAATTTGATACTTCAAAATTTAGGGTGCATTTTGCTTGTGAATTAAAAGGCTATAATTCGAGTGATTTTTTTGATTCAAAAGAAAATAGAAAATATGATCTCTTCTCCCAATATGCATTGGTAGCAGTAGATGAAGCGGTTAAAAATGCAGGAATTGATTTTGACCAATTGAATAAAGATAGAATTGGCGTTATTTGGGGATCTGGAAATGGTGGAATTCAAACTTTTCAGGATGAAATGATGGAATTTTGCAGTGGTGATGGTACTCCGAGATTCCCTCCCTATTTCATACCAAGAATATTGGTAGACATAGCTTCAGGAATTATTTCTATTAAATATGGTTTGCGTGGGGTTAATTTCTGTCCTGTGTCTGCTTGCGCCACATCAAATACGGCCATTATTGAGGCATTTAATTACATAACTTGGGGTAAAGCGGAAATGATAATTACCGGTGGATCAGAAGCGGCTATTACGCAAGCTTCTATTGGTGGATTTTCTTCTGCACGTGCTTTGTCACTTAGAAACGACGAGCCTGAAACCGCATCCCGGCCTTTCGATATTTCCCGTGATGGTTTTGTGATGGGGGAAGGCGCTGGAGCACTTATTGTCGAGGAATATGAACATGCTGTGAATAGAGGTGCAAACATTATATGCGAAATTGTTGGTGGTGGTATGGCAGCGGATGCTTATCATCTTACCGGAACACACCCAGAAGGATTGGGCGCAATTTTAGGCATGAATGAAGCGATAAAAGAGGCCGGAATACTACCGGAAGATATTGATTATATTAACATGCATGCTACATCAACTTCCCAAGGTGATACTTCGGAATTATTAGCGGCAAAAACTGTTTTTGGTGAACGAAAAAGTTTGTTTGTCTCAGCTACTAAGTCTATGACTGGGCATTTACTTGGCGCCGCAGGGGCAATAGAAGCAATTATTTGTGTTAAAGCGCTTCAAGAGGGCGTTGTCCCACCAACCATAAATACAAAAGATATTGAGCCTGAATTCAAAGATTTATTTCAATTTCCCTTGAATAATGCTGTAAATCACCCTCTAAAGTATGCGATGAGCAATACTTTTGGTTTTGGCGGACACATCGCATCGGTCATCTTTAAAAAGTAGTAGAATCATCGTTTCCGATAAATTAATTAGGCTTTTAGAAATTTGTTGATCCTTAGAGATAATCACCAATTGATAAAACTTTCAATTTCTTTATTGCGAAATAATTTGCGGCATATAGAGCATCTCAACGTGAGGAATTTCATCTTCGAGGTAATCTTTTCCAGTGGAAAAAAACAAATGCGCATTATAAAATTTCTCTAAGTGCTTTTGGGCTGAGATTCTGATTGGTACTGGTCCAAATTCTGCAAGAATAAATTTCATGCATTCCTTCATGAGTAAATGACCTTCTCCATTTCCTCTGATACTTATGTCAGTTACCACTCTTCCAATTGAAACTTCCTTATAACTTATGCCTGAAGGTAAAATACGTGCCGTGGCAATAACATCACCTGTGCCATTTCGGCAAATAACGTGATATGAAATCTTATCTTTTCCGTCTAATTCAAGGTAGCTACAGTTTTGTTCTACAACAAAAGTTTTTATCCGTAACTCAATTAAATCATGGAACTCAACAAGACTTAATTCATTAAAGTACTTTATTTGAAAATTCAAGTTGATTATTTTAAAATCAAAATTAGGTAATTTTTAGTTTTTATCAACTAAAATAGATGTAATGCAATGTCTTTGTGACAAAATAATTTGCTGGAAGTGATTGTGTTTTGGCTTATAAAAGTTTTAATCTAACAAAGCGATGCTGAAAAAATCTAATAACATTCTTCTTCTATGTGCTAATTCGAATTAATTTTACATATTATTAATTTTATATGGATTCTCCAATACTTATTGTCGTCTTTGTTGCTGTAATAGTTTTGATTCTCTCCTTTGATTTGGGTTTGTTCTCAAAGGCGAAACAACAAGAAATGTCGACAAAAAAGTCAATTCTTTGGACTTGTATTTGGGTCGGATTAGCTATGTTATTTAGCTTATTTG
>CAMCQW010000121.1 GCA_945877045.1 Chryseobacterium gleum | reverse complement strand
ATCCCTGCCATTATCAACAAAAACATGCGGCAAATTCAAGGTGGGAAATTCTTTGTGCTCACGTATTAGCACCCTCGTTTTCTTGGTCGAAATGGCATCTTTAAATTTTGAATGAATTTTTTTGAAATTAAAAGCAAATTCTAAGCAAGAAATAAAATAACCAATAAGCGTGGCTAAAATCAAACCGAATGTACTCAAATGAAAAAATGCAAAGGACCATTTTAATGAATTTGCCACAAATGAATTTGCTATTTTATGCCTTGAAATGATGGAGTATTGCCCCATTCGAACTGACCAACTTGTTCCTACATTAATAATAATGACACACGACGTTCCAAGAATTGTAAAAAGATAAAACCACCAATCAAATTGGCTACCCAATCCAGTGATCAACAAAAATGAAAAGATTATCGTTACAAGTATTAAGACAAGCAGCGAGATTAAATAAGCTAAGCGATACAAGAGAAAGGAGTGCGCATCCTTTTTAGGCAAAGGTAAAGCTGCCTCATAACGCAATGTCGCTATAGCAGAAATAAATCCAGTGAGTCGCATGTAAAAGCCAAGTTCACCCATTTCTTCTGTAGAGTATAAGCGCGTAAGAATGGGGGCTATTGCGTAACCAATTACTTGGGCAATAAGCGTCCCAGACAGTAAAACCGTAAACGATTTAAAAAAATCCCCTTTCGTAATTTTGCTAATTCTATTGAAGGCCATACATGACAAAGATACTATGATTATATTTGCTAATTAAAACTTCGTAGAATGAAAAATATAGCTGTTATAGGTGCCGGTACAATGGGAAACGGAATTGCACATGTTTTCGCACAATTTGGACATACCGTAACCCTAATTGATGTATCACAAGATGCGTTAGACAAAGCAAGAGCAACAATAACAAAAAACCTAGATCGTCAAGTTTCAAAAGAAACAATAAGCGAGGCTGACAAACTCAATACGCTTTCAAATATAACGATGGATACAAGTATTGAAAATGGCGTAAAAAATGTACAGCTTGTGGTAGAAGCCGCAACGGAGAACATTGAATTAAAATTGAAAATATTTAATGAACTAGATCGAGTATGCGCTCCTGAGGTTATCTTGGCAAGCAACACATCCTCCATTTCAATCACGAAAATTGCTTCCGTAACCAATCGTCCGGATAAAGTAATCGGTATGCATTTTATGAACCCGGTTCCAGTAATGAAATTGGTTGAAATAATTCGTGGGTATTCAACAAGCGATGAAGTTACGGCGATAATAATGGAGACATCTCGCAAATTGAACAAAGTTCCTGTTGAAGTAAATGATTACCCAGGATTTGTGGCAAATCGAATACTTATGCCAATGATCAACGAGGCTATTTATACGCTGTATGAAGGCGTCGCAGGGGTAGAGGAAATTGATACGGTGATGAAACTAGGAATGGCTCACCCAATGGGACCGCTACAATTGGCGGATTTTATTGGTCTTGATGTTTGTTTAGCAATCATGCGCGTTTTGCACGACGGATTTGGCAATCCAAAATATGCGCCATGCCCTTTACTAGTAAACATGGTTACAGCAGGAAAGAAAGGCGTGAAATCCGGCGAAGGATTTTATTCCTGGACACATGGCACAAAAGAATTGGTTGTTGCTGCTAATTTTTCAAAATAATCATCGGGTGAATTTTGTAAGGAAAGAAAAAGTAATTATTTTTATAAAATAATTTAATTCCTTGTGTTGAAAAAGCTAAAATACCTAAGCGTTTTGTCTCTGCCCATTTTTGTATGGATAAGCTTTCATAGTAACGGCATCCTTACTTTTCTTCCTGCATTATATTTATTTGGAGCCATTCCATTTTTTGAACTTATTTTAAAAGTAGATCCACAAAATTTATCTGAACAAGAAAAAGTAATTGCTGCAAATGATTCCTTTTATTCGGTACTCCTTTACCTCATGTTACCCTTGCAATTTGGCTTCTTGATGTATTTCATGTTTCACATTCAAGAGGCACAATCAACGAGCGTTTTAATCGGAAGAATTTTATCAATGGGACTTATGTGTGGGGTTTTAGGTATTAACATCGGTCATGAACTTGGACATCGATCGAATCGTTTTGAACGTATTATTGGTGAATTACTCTTATTAAGTTCGTTGGAAAATCATTTTCTACCCTATCACAATAGGGGGCACCACACCAACGTAGGAACAAAGAGCGATCCTGCAACAGCCCGAAGAGACGAGTGGCTTTTTATTTTCTGGTTTCGTTCACAAATTGGGAGTTATCTCCAAGCCTGGAAAATTGAAATTACCCGAATGAAAATTATGAAAAAGTACATGTTTAGTTTGGATAATAAAATGATTCAATACACTTTACTTCATTCCTTATTTTTGGGTTCAATTTATACCTACTTCGGATCGGCTGTCTTAATTTACTTTCTTTTCGCAGCGGCACTTGGCATACTCTTATTGGAAACAGTAAATTATATTGAGCACTATGGATTATATCGCCACCAGAGAGAAAATGGCAACTACGAACAAGTGAAAAGAAAACATTCTTGGAATTCCAACCACGTGATTGGACGCGTAGTCCTTTTTGAACTGAGCCGACATTCCGATCATCATTTTAAAGCAGACCGACCATATCAATTAATGGAAACTTCGGAAGATTCACCGGTGATGCCAACTGGATATCCAGGCATGATGCTTTTGGCTTTCGTCCCTCCCCTATTTTTCAAGGTCATGAATCCCCGTGTCAACAAGGCATTGGCATAACATTCATTTAGACGTTTGTTTAGCAATAATGAGGGTACTACTCGACGGATTTGGCAATCCAAAATATGCGCCATGTCCTTTGTTAGTTAGTATGGTAACGGCAGGTAAGAAGGGCGTAAAATCAGGCGAAGGATTTTATTCCTGGACACATGGCACAAAAGAATTAGTAGTTGCAGCTAATTTTAGCTAACGATACAATATTTATCCTTCAAGGCTAAAAGTGCTTTTTTATCAATGGGGAAAGACATATCTCGTTCCGTTAGACTTTCAATTGCCACCCATCGATTTTTTTCACCTGTACTATAAAAGGGAGTTGTATACTTTTCAAGACCTAAAAAGTCATGTGAAGCGACCTTTACAAGGTAATAAAATGAAATAATTTGTTGATCTTCCTGAAATTTTGATCCTTGAAAAAAATCATTAACATACAAAAATGATGCGTCAGTTACTTCCACATTTAATTCTTCTTTGAACTCTCGTTTTAGTGTATCGATGATTCCCTCACCGAATTCAATCCCACCACCAGGAAACTTTGTAAAAAAATGGCCGAAACGACATTCATCAGAAAGAAGGATCTCCTCTTTCTCATTAACTAATAAACCATAAACCCTTAGGTTAAATTGAATTACACTCATTTAGCATATTTAAAATTCAGGCCGGGATATTCCGCAGCAGTTCCCAATTCTTCCTCAATACGAAGCAATTGATTATACTTAGCCATTCGATCACTTCGAGAAGCTGAGCCTGTTTTAATTTGTCCTGTATTTAACGCCACGGCTAAATCAGCAATTATATGATCCTCTGTTTCGCCACTTCGATGGCTCATTACAGCGGTATAGTTATTTTTTTGAGCCAGTTGAACGGCTTGAATTGTTTCCGTTAAAGTGCCAATTTGGTTCACCTTTACTAAAATAGAATTAGCAATTCCTTCCTTAATTCCACGAGACAAACGCGTTGTATTTGTTACAAACAAATCATCACCAACCAATTGAATTTTATCCCCCAAAGATTCCGTTGCATACTTCCACCCTGCCCAATCATCCTCTGCCAAACCATCTTCGATAGAAATAAGTGGGTATTTATCCACCCAATTTCTCCAGTAATCCACCATTTCAGTAGAAGTCATGCTATCACCCGTAGATTCCAGGTGATACAAACCTTTCTCCGCATTATAAAATTCAGATGCCGCTGCATCAATGGCGATGTACATATCTTTTCCTAGCGAAAAGCCAGCTTTTTCCACCGCCTGAATCACCACCTCAATAGCTTGTTCATTAGAGCCCAAACTAGGTGCAAAACCACCTTCATCACCTACATTCGTAGACATTCCTTGCGATTTCAACAAACTTTTAAGATGATGAAAAACTTCCGTTCCCCATCGAAGTCCTTCAGAAAATGAGCTAGCTCCGGTAGGCATTACCATAAACTCTTGAATATCAATAAGGTTATCGGCATGCGAACCACCATTCAAAATGTTCATCATAGGAATGGGTAAGGTAAGCGCATTCGCACCACCTATCGATTTAAACAGACTACAATTTGATTCGTTAGCGGCTGCTCTCGCTACAGCTAAAGACACACCTAAAATAGCATTCGCACCTAGATTTCCTTTATTCTCTGTTCCATCCAATTGAATCATAAAAGTATCAATCTGACTTTGGTCAAAGACATCCATTCCTTTTAATCCAGCATGAATAAGCGTATTTACATTATTAACGGCGTTCAATACTCCTTTTCCTAAGAACTTAGTTTGATCACCATCCCGTAATTCAACCGCTTCATGAATTCCTGTAGATGCGCCTGAAGGAACAGAAGCACGTCCAAGCACACCGTTGATTGTCAAAACATCTACTTCAATAGTTGGATTTCCCCTAGAATCTAGAATTTGTCGGGCGAAAACACGCGAAATTTTACTCATGTTTTAATTATTAAATGTTGCCATATTGGCAATAAATTGATCAAATAAATAACGTGAATCATGCGGACCTGCAGAAGCTTCCGGATGGTATTGAACGGAAAAAACAGGCTTGTTCTTTAAAGCAATACCTGCAATTGTATCGTCGTTTAAATGTATGTGCGTAACTTCAATATTAGTATTGGAATCGATGCTGTCTTTTGAGATTACAAAGCCATGATTTTGGGAAGTTATTTCACACCTCCCTGTCTTTAAGTTTTTTATAGGATGATTTATACCACGATGCCCGTTAAACATTTTTATGGTACTAAGTCCTTGGCTCAATCCTACTATTTGATGACCTAGACAAATTCCAAATACTGGAATATTGGTATCAACAATTTCTTTCACCAAGGCGATCGCATTTGGCATTGCTGACGGATCACCAGGTCCATTAGAGAGCATTATTCCATCCGGATTAAATGATTGTATTTCCGTTAAATCAACATCCATTGGAAAAACTTTAACATGACAACCTCTCTCCGTCAAACAATTAATGATATTTTGTTTCACACCAAAATCAATTAATGCCACTTTAAATAAGGGATTAGAAGGGAACTTTTCATACGCTTCCTTTGTCGCAACAAATGAAGAAAGTTCTAAACCAGCCATCGAAGGAACAGCAAGTAGTTTTTCCTTTAACTCATCAATGGTAAAAACGTCCGAAGAAACAATAGCATTCATGGCGCCTTTGCCACGTATATGTCTAACAAGCGCGCGCGTATCGATATCAGAGATCCCTACCGTTCCATTTTGCACTAATTTATCTTGAAGAGAGGATTCGCCAGACGGCCTAGAGAAACCGTTAGAGAATTTTTTTGTTACTAAACCGGCAATTTTTATCGATTCAGACTCAGATTCAGACTCATGCACTCCATAATTTCCTATATGTGCGGTCGTCATAATCAGTAATTGACCGAAATACGAAGGATCAGTGAAAACCTCTTGATAACCTGTCATTCCTGTATTAAAAGCGATTTCACCAGCGGAGGTTCCTATTGCACCAATTGCTGAACCATGAAAAACAGTTCCATCTTCTAAAAGTAAAATGGCAGGGTTACGAGATTCCATTAAATAAATTTAGCACAAAGGTATTAACTTAAGATGAATGGAAGATTATAAAACTAAAAAAGGCGATTAAAAACCGCCTTTTATTTATTAACATTTGTTAAGATCTTATGCTTTTTCTTCCGATTCAGAAGTTTCTGTATCTTCAGATGGCGCTTCATCAGCTACCACATCATCCGCAGCTACTTCTTCAGTAACAACTTCTTCGGCTACAACTTCTTCAGCTACTACTTCTTCGGAAACAACTTCTTCAGCAACAACTTCTTCGGCTACCACTTCTTCGGCTACCACTTCTTCAGCTACAACTTCTTCGGCAACAACTTCTTCAGCTACAACTTCTTCAGCAACCGCTTCTTCAGCAACAACTTCTTCAGCAACCGCTTCTTCAGCAGCAACTTCTTCAGCTACCACTTCTTCAGCCTCTATCGTTGAAGCCTCTTCGTTTACCACTTCAGCAT
>CAMCQW010000120.1 GCA_945877045.1 Chryseobacterium gleum | reverse complement strand
GATCAGACATGATTAGATTACAATGTGGCTTTGTTGATACACCAGAAGTTGAAAGTATTTGTAATTTTATTGGTGGACAACGTGCCTACCCTGAAGCATTAATTTTACCTGAATATATTCCGGATGGCGCGGAAGGAAGCGCTGACTTAGACATGGATGAAATTGATGCCATGTTTGTGGAATCTGCTCGGATTGTGGTAATTAACCAACAAGGATCAGCCAGTTTACTTCAACGGAAACTAAAATTGGGCTATAATCGAGCTGGAAGAATTGTTGATCAATTGGAAGGAATGGGTATTATCGGTGCATTTCAAGGAAGCAAAGCTCGTGAAGTACTTTATAGCGATATTGAATCACTCGATGATTTACTAAGAAACAAAGGGCTGATTTAATTATTTTCGCGCTTCACAGTACTTTTATCCTAAATCAAAATTTAGTAGCTTTGGAGATTAATTCAACTTATGAAATCACTCTTCTGTTTTCTCTTTACATTGCTTCTTTTGAAGGCGAATTCACAAATATTCTTCTCCCCTGAAAATATACTAGGATATAAAATTGGAACGCAATTCACGCGACATGAAAAAGTAGTCAACTACTTTGAAAAACTCCAAAGTGCTTTTCCTAAGCAAGTAAGAATTGATCCCTACGGTCAAACCAATGAAAAAAGAAATTTATTCCTCACTATCATAGCATCAGAGGAGAATTTCAAGCGAATCGAAGAAATTCGAATGAATCACCTAAAGAATGACCCTTCAGAAAATGTTGCCATTGTTTGGCTTAGTTATAATGTACATGGCAATGAAAGCTCCGGAACAGAAGCAGCTATGCAAACGGCTTATGAATTACTAACGCAACAAAAAGAGCTGCTGAAAAACACAATCGTTATCATTGATCCGTGCTTAAATCCAGATGGAAGAGAACGTTACGTTAATTTTTTCTACCAATATAGCGCAAATCCAGTAAACGTGAGTCGCATAAGTGCTGACCATAATGAACCTTGGCCAGGCGGAAGATCAAATCATTTTTTATTTGATTTAAATAGAGATTGGGCGTGGCTAACACAAATAGAATCTAAACAGCGGATAAAGTCCTATAACCAATGGTTGCCTCACGTTCACGTAGATTTTCATGAACAAGCAATTAACGAACCGTATTATTTTCCACCAGCGGCAGAACCCTATCACGAAGTGATTACAAAATGGCAACGCGATTTTCAAAAAGAAATAGGAAAAAATCACGCAAAGTATTTTGATAAAGCTGGCTGGTTGTATTTTTCAAAAGAAATCTTTGACCTACTCTACCCTAGTTATGGCGATACCTACCCCACCTATAACGGAGCCATCGGGATGACCTATGAACAAGGTGGTAGCGGAAGAGCAGGACTTGCAGTTTTGACAAACACAGGCGATACATTAACACTTAGTGACCGTGTCGCGCACCACGTAATGACTGGAATATCTACCGTTGAAGTGAGTTCAGTAAAATGCAAAAAACTTATTGATGAATACCAACAATTTGCAACAAAGAAAAAATTCACCTACCAAAGCTTCCTTCTTGATGGAAATGCACCGAATTTAGGAGCCTTATTAAAATTAATGGATCAACACGAAATTAGCTACGCGAATGCACTACCAAATAATACGGTTAAAGGATTTGATTATTTCACATCGAAAGAAAGCACGTATAAAACAAAAGAAGGCGATGTGATCATTTCCACCAATCAACTTAAAGGAACCTTAATTAATGTATTATTTGAACCCAAAACGGAATTATCCGATTCCTTAACCTACGATTTAACAGCTTGGTCTTTACCCTATGCGTACGGCATATCAACCATTGCCTTAGGCCCAGTACTTGAAGGAAAAAAATACGTGAATAAAACAAAAGAAAACCAAGTAAACGAATCCAATTATGCCTATTTAAGTAAATGGGACAATTTGAATTCCGCCAAGTTTTTAACGCGATTATTGTCAAAAAACATAACTGTTTCTTTTAGCGAATCAAGTTTTGAAATAAATAAAACGAGCTACGAAAAAGGAACTTTAATTATTATGAGGGGACAGAACAAACAAGCCGACTTTGATAAAATCATTACTAAAATTGCCAACGAGATTGGCGTAGAATTACATTCTATTTCTTCAGGCATGGTCGATAAGGGGAACGATCTCGGCTCTTCCTTAGTAAAAAATATTCCAGCGCAAAGAATTGGCGTTTTAATAGGAGCAGAAACATCTTCCCTTTCTGCTGGTGAAATATGGCACTTCTTCGAACAAGAAATTAAGATGGGAGTATCCTTAATTATGGAGGAAGACTTATCAAATGCACTAGCCGAGATAGATGTTTTATTTATACCAGAAGGAGATTACAAACCTGATTTTTCAGTTAATAGCTGGGTAGACGAAGGAGGGAAATTAATTGTAATGGGAAATGCGGCCGCTTCATTTGTCGATGATGAAGTTTATGGTCTCGATCTAAAAAAAGAGGAAGTAGATACTTTAATAAAAAATATCGATTATGAAAATACAGAACGAAACGAAATTAGCAATACCATTGCTGGCGCAATTTATGCTTGTGAATTTGACAATTCTAATCCGCTGTGCTTTGGCTATACTAAACCGTATTTTACGCTACGATTGACGCCCGAATTGTACACGCTAACAGAAGAACAAACCCCTTTTAAGATTAAAGCTACTGATGCATTAATTGCCGGATTTTCTGGTGCTGTTGTTAAGAATAAACAGGCTTCGGCTATGATTACAGGCATTGAATCGAAAGGCAAAGGCTGCGTGATTTACTTACTCGACAATCCACTTTTTAGAGGATTTTGGCAAAATGGGAAATTGCAAATAATGAATGCCGTTTATTTTGTTAATCGGCAGTAAATATTGCACAAACTAGACTTCGAATTAGACAAGATTTTTGACTAAAAATTGTATCTTTGTTTCCGATTTTTAAGATAAACTTAACCATTGAATTTTCCTATGCAAAAAATAACCTCGTTCATACTTGCTTTTACCTTGTTAGTCCTTACTATAAGCTGCCGAGGGAACAAAGAAAATGATACTAAAGCGAAACTTTCAAATGCAAAAGATAGCTTGTCGTATATACTCGGAGCTATAAATGCCAAGACTATAGTTGGAAGCGGAGCAAAAGCATTTGAAAATTTAGATAAAAAACAAATAATAATTGGCTTTAATTCCAATTTAAGCAACTACTCTGCTGATGAATGCTTAGCGACCTTAAAAAAACTATTTGGGGAGAATTTTCAAGACTTCAATAATAAGTATGTCAAAGAAGGATCGCTTTGTATGGGAAAAATGACGGGTTATGCTTTTTATTATGATGTCCATAAACTCGGAGGTATCAACTTAATAAACCTTAATAAAGTCAAGGAAGGATTTGCTGATGGCTTATACAAAAAAGATGCTTTTTTAAGCGAAGAATTGAAAGGTCGAATTATGCAGGATTTCATGGTGGGTTTAAACGAGAAAAATGGGAATAAAATGATGGCCAAAGCCAAACTAATTAAAGGAGCTCAATTCTTTGATAACGGGGTCATTATTGAAACAATCAAGGAAGGAAATGGCCCTACTCCTGGTCTAACAGATGATGTGAAAGTTCATTATATTCTAACTTCCGCTCTAGGCGATACGATTCAGAATTCTTATAAAATGCCGAACAAGGAAAATAAAATAGAAGCAGTGGCATTAAAATTAAATGGTGGCGTAATTCCAGGGTGGTCGTATGCCATACCAAAAATGAAAGTTGGTGGGACATATCGCTTATATTTACCATGGGAACTAGCCTATGGCGAACAACAAGGTCGAGAATCACTTTGTTTTGTGGTAGAACTAATCGCCAGAGGAAAATCAGGTAGCTTTACAGATCTTAAAGAAAATAAACCAGGAGAAAAAAAATAAACTGAGAAATGAAGGAAGGAATAATAGGTAGTTTAATGCTCTTAACGATTTTGTTTAGCAGTTGTAGCGAAAAAATAGATCTTATTGGTAATTTTCAAGAGACCGCTGTGATTTATGGCCTTCTAGATCAAGCAGATACCCTACACTATATTAAAATTACACGTGCATTTATTGGTCCTGGAGATGCCATGCAAATTGCACAGATAGCAGATTCAAGCTATTTTGATCAAGTGAATGCTACAATAACGGAGGAATTGAATGGTAGTGTAACAAGAACTTGGCAATTAAAAGACACCTTGATTCAAGATAAAAATACCAATGGTGTTTTCTATGGCCCAATTCAAAAAGTATATTACTTTAAAACCTTAGCAACAGGACAAAATGAAGTGCAAGTAATTTCTCCTAATCCTAATGAAACCTCTTTAAATAAAGATGCCATCTATAAATTAAAGGTGATTCTCAACAACGGAGAATTTGAAGTAAACGGAGAAACTGAATTAGCAAGTGGCTTAACAACCACAGCATCCTCGCAGAATTTTACATTCAAATTTTCAGATAATCCTGGAGAATATGTTTCCACATCTGTCGCCGCTTCAAGTACAGGCAATTGCTTTGTTGTGAATACAAAATTAGAAATCCAATACAATGAGTATATTGGAAACAATAAAACCTTAAAATCATTTGATTGGAACCTCGGTGAAGTGGATGTAGTACCTAATTCAAGTAGAACCTTTGTGGCGCTTGGAGAAACTTTTTATGACTTGATGATATCAAAGGTGGTGAATGATCCACAAATAACACGAAGAACCTTCAACGGAATTCGCATTACCTTAGTTGGTGGAGCGGAAGAGCTATATAATTATATGGTTGTAAATAAACCAAGCAGCACTTTAGCGCAAACAAAACCTTCGTATACGAATCTATCCGTATCGAACGGAAAAAGAGTGGTGGGTATCTTCTCTTCAAGACAAACGATTTCTAGTTTCAAACCATTCTTTGTTGGAGCGGGGCAAGCTTATTTGCGTGCTATCGATAAAAAAAGCACTAAAGAGCTGTGCACTGGACCAATAACTGGTTTACTTTTATTTTGCTCTGATCACCCCGGCGACAATGTGTTAAATCAAGAAGAGCCATACGCTTGTCCCTAAAACTGGGCAGCTTGAATTGGAATTATAGGTATATTTATCATCATGACACAACGTACCACTTATTTTGTCGACGTAGTGCTTCCCGTGCCAATAGCACAGGCATTTACTTATCGCGTTCCTGTTGAATTAAATGAGCAAGTCTGTTTTGGAATTCGAGTAATTGTCCCCTTCGGAAAAAATAAAAGATTAACAGGCATCATTACTAAAATTCATGAAATTGCCCCCGTAAATTATCAAGCAAAATACGTGGAAATACTGCTTGATGAAACACCTATTATCACCGAAAAGCAATTTGCTTTATGGACTTGGATTTCACAATACTATCTCTCTCCTATAGGAGATGTAATGAATGCCGCACTGCCTTCTAATTTCAAACTAGCAAGTGAAACCAAAGTGGTCATTCACCCAGACTATGACCCCATAATTGATGGCTTATCGGAAAAAGAATTATTGTTAGTTAATATCGTTGAGGATAGGGAATCTATAGATTTAAAAGAATTAGCAGACATCGTTCAGATAAAATATATTCAACCGATCATTAAGCGCCTAATTGAAAGAAGAATCATTGCAACGCAAGAAGAAATTAATCAGCGCTACACCCCCAAAACAATTTCATGTGTGCAATTGGAGGACCGTTTTTCAAATGATGCTGAATTGGATGCCTTATTTAAAAATTTGGAGAATAAGGCGGGTGGACAAAAACAATTGAATGCGCTCTTAGAATTAATAAAATGCGCAATGGAACTTGGTGGGACATGCCAAGCAGTACCAAAAAGCCACTTGCTTAAAAAAGAAGTAAGTGCTTCTGCTTTGAGTACATTAGAAAAAAACGGTGTATTGATAAGTAGGAAAATTCAAATAGATAGACTTGTTCCCAATGAAAAAGATCAATTCGGGTTTAAAGCATTATCCAAATCACAATCCCTTGCTTTAAAGGAAATTGAAGATGCTTTCGAGCAAAAAGATGTTACACTTTTACATGGAATAACAGGGTCAGGGAAAACGGAAATCTACGTTCAGCTTATCCAATCCTACCTCGACATGGGTAAACAGGTGCTCTATTTATTACCTGAAATTGCTCTAACAACCCAATTAATCCAGCGCTTATCCATCTATTTCGGTAAACAAATTGGTGTTTATCACTCCAAATTCAATCAAAATGAAAGGGTTGAAATATGGAATAAAGTATTG
>CAMCQW010000119.1 GCA_945877045.1 Chryseobacterium gleum | reverse complement strand
AGCTTTTGTCGGCATGTTTATATCAGCCGGATACATTTGAAAATCATTGATTATATCCCACATACTTACGCCGTGTTTATTGGCGCTGATGATAATATTTTCGATGCTTGTTTTTCCTATGGCTCTTTTTGGATAATTAATAACACGCTTCAGGGCTTCTTCATCCCTTGGATTGGCAGCTAATCTAAAATAGGAAAGCAAATCTTTGATTTCTTTACGTTGATAGAAGGAGATACCTCCATAAATTTTGTAGGGGATATTTAACTTCCGTAGCGATTCCTCGAAGGATCTTGATTGCTTGTTGGTTCGATACAAGATGGCAAAATCATTATAAGTCGGCGATACGGATTGCTTTAAATCAAAAATTTTAGTGCTGATAACTCTTCCTTCTTCGTTATCTGTCAAGGTACGAACAACGTTTATTTTGTTACCTACCTTGTTATCTGTCCAGACCTTTTTATTGATTTGATCCTTGTTTTTTTTAATGACACTGTTTGCTGCTTCAACAATGTTTTTTGTGCTACGGTAATTTTGTTCTAATTTGAAAAGTTTAAAATCAGGATAATCTTGTCTAAAATTTAAAATGTTTTTGATGTTTGCCCCACGAAAAGAGTAGATACTCTGGGCATCATCTCCTACTACGCATATGTTTTCATAGGCAGCTGCAATTTTTTTTACGATTAAATATTGTGCGTAATTTGTATCTTGATACTCATCAACCAATATATATCTAAACTTGTGTTGGTAATGTTGAAGGACATCTGGAAAATCTCTCAGTAATATATTCGTGAAATAAAGCAAGTCATCGAAGTCCATGGCACCCGCTTTTTGACATCGGTTAGCATAAACGCGGTAAATCCGTCCGATTTCTGGTCTTTTTGACATTTTATCTTCTAATTGTATATCATCATTGGATGCATATGCTTCAGGGGAAACCAGGTTGTTCTTGGCAGCGGAAATTCTTCCAAAGACACTACTTGCTTTGTATGTTTTATCGTCTAAGCTATTTTCTTTAATGATATCTTTTATCAGACTTTTACTGTCTTGGGTATCGTAAATTGTAAAGTTGGTAGGAAAGCCTATTCGATCGGCATTGTAGCGTAGAATTTTTGCGAATACTGAATGGAAGGTACCCATGGTAATATTCTTCGCTTCTTGTCCACCACAAATTTTACTAATCCGTTCGGACATTTCCTTGGCGGCTTTATTCGTAAATGTTAGTGATAAAATGTTAAAGGGATCAACATCGTTTTGTAACATGTGCGCAATTCGGTAGGTTAGCACCCTTGTTTTACCGGATCCTGCACCTGCGATCACCATGGTAGGGCCAAATATATTTTCGACCGCTATGCGTTGGCTTTCGTTTAATTCTTCAAGATATGACATGATTGTTTCTGTGTATTCAAAAGTAATAAGAATTTGGCCTCAAAATGTATTTAAAATAAGTAGTTTTTAACAACGGGTAAAGCGCCTTATCTTTGTCGTATGTCAGTCCATAAAATTTGGTTCAGTTTATTTGATTTTTCTTTTGATTACAAAGGGAGCGAGGAAGCATTTCAAACGCCAAGTAATTTTCCTTGGGCGAAAGATTTTGAGGAGAATTACGAAGGGATTTATCTGGAATTACAGCATTATCTAGCAAGTAATGCACCGAAACCCTATTTTAAAAGTGCTATGGTTGATACAAGCAAAGGGTATCGTACCATTTCCCTCCGATGGTGGGATCTAGAATTTCGAAAAAACAGAAAGAATTTTCCCATTACAAGCGCGATAATGTTAAAGTATCCAGAAATTACTACTCTTTCTTTTAATTTTTTGGGGCCTGATTCAAAAATAATTCCTCATTGCGGGGATACTAATTCGGTATATCGTTGTCATTTTGGTTTGAAAGTACCGGCAGGTTTGCCTTCTTGTGGCATTAAAGTGAAAGACCAAGAACGTACATGGGAGCAAGGTAAGTGGCTTGTTTTTATGGATGCCTACGTGCATGACTCATTTAATGCCACCCAGGAGGAGCGCATTATATTATTGATGGATGTGTTAAGACCTGCATATACAGCTAAAAGAACATGGATTACCTCGGTGGTACTCACTTCCTTATTTCTTCAAAAACGGGCAACGATTTTCTCTTTTATTTATAAATGGCCCCAGTGGCTAGTGAATGGCATCGCAATTCTGTTGATTCCTTTTTCATATTTGACCCGAAAACTCGCTAATTTATTAAGGATTTATTAGGATAATTATTGGAATCCGATTGAATCTGTACCTTTGCCGTCCAAAAGCCCTTGAAGATGATTATTTATCATAATCCTAGTTGTTCAAAAAGCAGGTGCGCCTTAGCTTATTTGAAAGATGAAAAAATACCATTTGAGGTACGAAATTATTTATCAGAACCATTTTCAAAGGAAGAGTTTCTTGCGCTACTATCGAAATTAAATGTGCCAGTTTTGGATATAGTACGTAAAAATGAATTGGCCTTTAAATCGCTGCTTAAAGGTAAAGATCTGAGTGAGGATGAAATTATTGATATATTATTGAAAAATCCGAAACTTATTCAACGTCCAATCGTTGAATTGGGGGCGAATGCAGTGGTCGCTAGACCGCTTGAAAATTTGATCGCTGAACTGGAAAAATAACCTTGGATAACTGACTGTAAATGAGAACAAGATACATTGATTTAATTGACCAAACATTTGATTTCCCACAAAATGAATTTAATTTGCGAGAAGATCGTTTATTTTTTCATGGAATTGATTTAATGCGTTTGATTAATGAATACGGTACTCCCTTAAAGTTTAATTATCTACCTCAGATTTCAAATAATATTCAACGCGCAAAGGGCTGGTTTAGGGAAGCGATCAATAATTTAGGCTACACTGGAAAATACCATTATTCCTATTGTACCAAAAGTAATCACTTTTCTTTCGTGCTTGATGAGGTCATGAAGAATGATGTACATATCGAAACATCTTCTGCTTTTGATATAGATATCGTGCTAAAATTAATCGAAGAGGGGAAATTCGAAAAAGGGAAGTTTGTTATTTGTAATGGATACAAACCAAAATTATACCTTGATAACATGGTTAAATTGATGAATCTTGATCATGTGCAAGTTATTCCTGTTGTAGATAATACCGATGAATTAAATCAAATTCTCTCTCTTACAGATCGGGAAATTAATATTGGAATTCGAATTGCATCGGAGGAAGAACCCAAGTTTGAATTTTATACGTCCCGCTTGGGTATACGCTACCGGGAGATTGTCCCTTTTTACAAGGCGATTCTACAAGAAAATCCAAGGGTTAAGGTTAAAATGTTGCACTTTTTTATTAATACGGGTATTAACGATACAGCCTATTATTGGAATGAGTTAACCAAATGTTTACGGATCTATAGCGATTTAAAAAAGATTTGTCCGGAATT
The DNA here is from genome assembly GCA_945877045.1 of Chryseobacterium gleum. Classification (GTDB taxonomy): domain Bacteria; phylum Bacteroidota; class Bacteroidia; order Flavobacteriales_D; family Crocinitomicaceae; genus UBA952. Next base: position 2,857 of record CAMCQW010000119.1, on the reverse strand, counting down.
AGATTCGTTAAACATTGGTGGTGGTTTCCCCATCAAAAAATCCCTGGCCTTCGATTTTGATTATGCCTATATGGTGCGGGAGATCCTGACACAGGTAAAGCGTGTTTGTACCGATAACGATATTCCTGAACCCAATATCGTGACTGAGTTTGGTTCGTTTACAGTTGGTGAAAGTGGTGGTGCAATTTTTAGCATTCTTCATCAAAAGCAACAAAATGACCGAGAAAAGTGGAACATGATTGACTCTTCCTTTATGACTAATTTGCCAGATACCTGGGCCATCAATCAGCGTTTCATCATGCTGCCTATTAATCGATGGAATGATGATTATGAGCGTGTTTTACTGGGTGGCTTAACATGCGATAGCGATGATTATTATAACTCTGAACAGCATTCCAATGCTATATACTTACCAAAATTTGATAAGAATAAAGAATTGTTTATTGGATTCTTTAATACAGGAGCATACCAAGAAACCATTGGAGGATTTGGAGGATTGAAGCATTGCCTTATTCCGGAACCAAAGCATATTCTTATTAACCGTGATGAGGACGGTAAAATTGAAACTTCGATGTTTAGTCAAGAACAGACAGCATTGGATTATTTACAGATTTTAGGTTATAATGCCATAAAATAATAATAGGTAATTAATCTCTTTAAATTACTATATTTGGACCCTTATATTAAATTAATGTTAGTTGATCGTATTATTTTAAAGGCAAACAAAAAATTTTCTAATTTTATTACGCCTTGGGCTACAAGTAATTGTAATGATTTAGTTCAATTGGCGGATAAAAATTTAGACATAATATCCATCGATAGTTTGTTAATCTTTAACCAAAATCAAATTCTAACACAAGATGTTTCTGATTTACGTGTTCAATTTGATAAGTTACAGAAACCAATTCTACATATTGACATCAACGGTACGCTTTCTGTAGGAATATCCAACTTGGAATTATGGATTGAGCGAAATAAATGCCGATCAATATTGATTTTAGGAGCAGATGACCTGGTAAATAATATTAATCTAGAGCGGTTTTTAAACAGTATCAATTAAGATTTAACGTAAGTTCGCTCCCAATTCTTTTTCTAGGTTTTTTCTAATCCTCTCCATACAAGTATCGATTACTTGATCTGTTAGTGTCTTTTCAAGATCTTGAAAGTGAAACGAAACGGCGTAAGATTTTTTGCCATTCTCTAATTTATCGCCCTCGTACACATCGAATAAATTTACTTTTTTAAGAAGCGTTTTTTCAGATAGGTAGGCGATGCGTTCTATTTCTTGATAGTTCGTCGTTTCATTCAGCAACAATGAGAAATCTCTTCTTACTTCAAATGTTTTTGGTAGTTCTTTGAACACTATGGTCTTCTTCTGGATGAATTCAAAGAGAAGGTCCCAATTTATGATGGCTATAAAAACATCGTTTTTAATCCCAAAGTTTGATTTTAAATCTTGTTTTAGGGTTCCAATTTCAGCGATTACTTGGTTTTGAATACTGAAAGTTAAGCTTTCCGAAAAGTAAGGGCTATTTTCAACAAACGATTCTGATATTTCATCCAAACTGAATCTCGCAAATAGAGAATAAACAGTTCCTTTTAAAGTGAAAATAGTACTTGTATTTTTAGCATTATTCCAGCTTTCAACTTCTTGCTTTCCTGAAATTGACAGCGCCAGTTGATTGGTTTGAACGTATGCATCCTTTACTTTATGATAGCTAGCACCAAATTCAAACAATTTCAAATCACTTTGTTGTCTGTTTTGATTGTAGACAATCGTTTCACAAAGGCCAAAAATTAGGGTTTGCCTCATCTGGCTTAATTCACTGCTCAACGGATTCATGATTTTCACTGGCTCCTCATCTTCGGGAACATAGGCACTGTAGGATGCTTTGCTCAATGAATTCATCATTATCTCTGAAAAACCTATGGCTACTAAGAATTCACTAACTTGTTTTTCACAATTGTTCTTCGTTACAATTGGAGGAGGGGTAAAGGCGTAATGAAATTTTTCAGGAATTGGGACCGAATTAAATCCAATAATTCGAAGGATTTCTTCCGCTACATCTGCCATTCGATTTACATCGGTTCTGTAATTTGGCGCTGTAACTGTCCAACAAGATTCGTTTTTAGTATTGATTTGGAAATCAAGGTTTAGCAGTATTTTTTCAACGGCTTCACCACTAAGTTGGATACCAATTAATTTATTTATTTGCGCTATGTCAATGTCAATTTTTTTCACTTTTGGCGCATGAATAAGTAGATCATGTGGTCCTTGGCTTAGTTGGCCACCTGTTACTTCTAGTAACAAATCGATTGCCCGATTTAAGGCAAAAAAGGTTAGGTCTGGATCGACACCACGTTCAAACCTAAAACTTGCATCGGTATTTAAGTTATGTATTTTGGCTGTTTTACGAATCGTTTCAGCATTAAATAAGGCTGATTCGAGAAATAGTGTTGATGTAGTGTTGGAAACCGCTGCTTTTTGTCCTCCTATTATCCCAGCAAGACAAAGTGCTTCTTTTTCATTGGCGATAACGAGTTCAGTTCCTTTTAATTTACGTTCAATGCCATCAAGTGTCACGATGGTTTCGTTTACTTCTGCTTGACGAACCTTTATTTCTCCGGAAAGTGCAGCTGCATCAAATGCATGCAATGGTGTCCCCAACTCATGCATAACATAATTAGTTACGTCTACGACATTATTTATTGGTTTTAGTCCGATTGATTGCAAGGCAATTTTTAACCATTCTGGTGAGTCGCCAACGCTTACATTTTCAATAACGGCGGAGCAATAGCGACTGCAATTTTCTTGATCAGTAATTGAAACAGTTACCTGTTTATTTTCAAATACTTT
>CAMCQW010000118.1 GCA_945877045.1 Chryseobacterium gleum | reverse complement strand
CTTCCGCAGATGACAATTGTTTCGTTGGGCAGGGTGTAGCTAACTATTTCGTTTAGGGCTTGATTTACTCCTTTATATACTTTTTTTATAGTGCTATTTTCCGCAGCCATTTTTGATAATTCATCATAAGTAGTACTTCTCTCATTTTTGAAAACACATAAATTTATTTCGCTTGTTGAGGGTAAATTGGAGATGAGTTTTTTCAGGTCTTTATCTCCGCTGCTCCCGACGATAAACTTTAATTTTTCATGCGGTGTTTGCTGTAATTCCTTTAGCAGGATTTTTATTCCTCCTTCGTTGTGGGAGGCATCAATAATAATTCTGGGGGAACTATTAATTTCTTGAAAGCGTCCAAAGAGTCCCGTGTTTTGATAAAGCTTCTTTATCGCTGAGGTAATTTCATGCTCGGTAGGATGAATGTCAATAATTGCTATGGCTTGTAAAGCAGTTTGTAGATTTGTTTGTTGATAACTCGCGAGTTGTTGATACGCTTTTTGCGAGGGTGTTAAGAAGGTAACTTGAGTGTTTTTTAAATTAGCTGCGTCAACAAATATTTCCTTTGTAAAGGAATTTTCTTCTGCAACAAATACAGGTACTTTATGTTTAATTATTCCGGCTTTTTCGACAGCAATTGCCTCGATAGTGTTCCCCAAAAAGTTTTGGTGATCAAGTGAAATATTTGTGATAATACTTAGAAGCGGGGTAATTACATTCGTGGCATCTAAACGTCCTCCTAAACCAGTTTCAATAATCGCATAAGTACAATTATTCCTTTCGAAATGATGCATTGCCATGGCGAATGTAATTTCAAAAAAGGAGGGTTGGAATGGTAATTCGATTTCTTTTAATTGATGGCAAAATGAAACAACTTCCTCTTCAGAAATTTTTGTTCCATTTATTCGTATCCGTTCTTTAAAATCGAAAATGTGAGGGGAGGTAAAGAGACCTACTTTTTCGCCTTTTTCAGTTAGTAGAGAAGCGATAAATGAACAGGTAGAACCTTTTCCATTGGTACCTGCTACATGAATTGTTTCTGTTTTTAAGTGTGGATTACCTAAGGAATTAAGTAAATGGCTTACATTTTCTAGTCCTGGTTTATAAGCGCTTCCTCCAATTTCTTGATACGATGGAAATTGCTTGTATAACCAATCAATAACTTGAGTGTAATTATTGTGCACGGATTTTACAAGTAACAAAAGTAAATTGTAAACCAGCGTTTTTTTCTTGCTTGTATTTAACTTGCTTAACTACTTCGCTGATCACACCGTTGATAATGCGTTGGTCAGTGGTGGTAGTTTTTGAGGTTATATTGGTGGCACTTACGACCTTTCCATCTCCGTTAATTATTAATTTTAAGTGCACAAAAATATCAATATCGGTTTTGTATTTTGGTAAAATTGGGTCGTTAAGTCGAACGCGATCTCTTCCATCGCCTGTTCCGGTACCTGTTCCAGTTCCGCCTTCTCCTGTTCCATTTCCATCACCATTAAATGCACCGTTCCCTGTTCCAGTTCCGCCTCCTGTTCCCCCTGTTCCAAAAGGATTGGTTCCAGTATTGTTACCATTGACAGGTGGCCCCTTAAAGTCATTGCCTTGTACGGTATTCGGATTCGTTGTTTTTACTGGATTTAAGGGTTGATTATTTTCTGTCCCTCCACCCTCGTGCCCACCAGTTTGAGCTATTTCCACGTTATCAATCACAAATTCTTCGATCACTTCATCCGAACGAAGGGGAGGGAGATCTTTTGGTAGAGGAGCTTGAATAAATAATCGTATGAAGCATGCGGCAATCAAAAGGAATGAAATCGACAAGCTAGCTGCTACAATAGCAATTTTCCGTTCTTGATTTTCATCTACATTTTGATACGTTATTGAGTACATACAGCTTATTTTTTAGTTAGTGAAACTAGCCCCTTTCAAACGACTAATGAAGTGAAAGGTTACTATTTAGTAGCTTATTAATGCAATTAATCTTCAGTTGTAGCAATAATAATTTTAAGATTGTTTTTCATCCCTAGACCTAGTAAATCGACCAATTCTTGCACTTCAGATGTTTTTGGTATACGTAAAATAACCGTTTCATCTTTAAGTTTCGCCGTTTCAGCAAGTAATTTAGCTTCAATAGCGTCTCTAGTCACTTCATCTTTATCCACAAAATATTTCTTATCCGCCGTAACGGTTAAGGTAACATGTTGTTTGTTTGTCTTTTCATTGGCATCTGATTTTGGCAAAGGAACCTTGATCACATTAGGGTTTGCCAAAGTGGAAATGATTAGGAAAAATAAGAGTAAGAAAAACATGATATCGCTTAATGCAGAAGTAGCCACCTCTACATGGAAGCGTTTATTGCGCTTTATTGCCATTGTTTGTTCTAAGAAGGTTTGCGAAATCTAAACTTACTTTCTGGATATTTAATGCATAGTTATCGATCATTCCGTTTAAAAGGTGGTATCCGGCGAATGCAATAATTCCTACTACTAATCCAGAGCCAGAACTTATCATTTTTTCGTAAAGTCCACCAGAGATATTACTAATCGAAACATTTTCAGTTATGGAAATAGAATAGAAAATTTTAATTACCCCTGAGATTGTTCCGATAAACCCTAAGGTAGGAGCAATTCCGGCTATCAATCCTAAATGGCCTAAATTTTTCTCCATTTTACCAATTTCTATGTTGGCTGCTTTTTCCATGTTGGATTGACGCTCAACGTATCCTCTATCCATGGATTGTACGCCTTCATTTACAACGCTACCAAAAGCCGTTTTGTCTCTTTCCAATTTTTGATACACCGAATCATAGTTGGTGGATAACAAATCATTTTTTATTTCCCCTAACAAATTCGAATTGTACTTTGTCATTTTTCGTATGTAACGATATTTTTCTACGATAACTATCAAAGAGTAAAATAGCAATAAGCCAATTGGAATTAAAAAGAATCCTCCCTTCATTAAGAATTCAAATGCCGAGATATCTGTTGATTGTTGGTCTTTTACCAGTGGCCCTTTTTGTGCGATCGCGTATACTCCTGCGAGTATAAACGTTACGGTCATTAGTAGTTTCGTTTGTTTTTTCATAGTTGCGTAATAGAATTGTTGTTCAAAAATAAGGAATAGGAGTTCCCGTAATTTTTTATACATAATTAGATATCCACATCAAATTGTTACCTTTTTAGTAGGAAACAAGAAATTTGAAAAATGGTACAGGCGAATTCTTTACTAAGTAGGACGAAAAGTTAGACGAGCTGCTTTAAGGCTATTTCAAATGCCGCTTTTGCAATGCCAGTTTTATTGGGCCTTGAAGCGTAGGTTTCGCGTAAAGCTTTTTCGATTATTTGGCTGGTATCTTCAAAAATTAATTCGTCTTCTATGGTTTCGATATCGTAACTCATTAAATACGCAAAGACTCTCGCCATGCCACAATTGGCAATAAAATCAGGCAACAAGGAAAGTTTATTATCTGCCTCTTCTGCAATGGGACCAAAAAATATTTCAGGATCAGCAAATGGCACATTTGCTCCAGAAGATATCACGCTAACACCTGCATTCAACATCCGTGTTAAGTGTTCTTGGGTAATCATTCTGCTGCCAGCACAAGGAATAAAGACATCGGCTTGAACATCCCAAATTCGCGCGTTAACGTCATCGTATGACAATAAGTTTTCGTGGGAAAGCGCTGTCCCTTGCTTATTTAAATACAAGGATCGAATTTCTTCGAAATCGTAGCCATTCTCGTTAATTAATCCACCAAATCGGTCAATAATACCAACAATTAGGGCGCCTTCTTTCGCGAGATAATAGGCAGCAGATGAGCCAACATTCCCCCATCCTTGCACGATTACTTTTTTGCCTTTTAATTGACCACCCCAAATAGAATAATAATGTTTGATAGAAGCGGCTACGCCAAAACCAGTAATCAAATCAGCAACAAGGTATTTTCGACTAATAGATGGAGAGTAGCGGTCGTCTTCTACCACTTTAGAAACACCTTGTCTTAATTGTCCGATTCTATTTATTTTTTGAGATTCTTTCGGTTGAAAGTGTCCATTAAAAACGCCTTCTTGTGGGTGCCATACGCCACAATCTTCGGTCAATGGAATAACTTCATGAATTTCATCTACATTTAGATCTCCGCCTGTTCCATAATAGTTCTTCAATAAAGGTGATACAGCACTAAACCATCTTTTTAGCACGCCTTTTTTTCTTGGATCTGTCGGGTCAAAATTGATCCCAGATTTAGCGCCACCAATGGGTGGGCCAGCGACAGTAAATTTAACTTCCATAGTTTTGGCTAGTGATTCCACCTCTCTTTTATCAAGGCCTATTCTCATTCTCGTCCCTCCACCTGCAGCTCCTCCGCGTAAACTATTTATTACAACCCATCCTTCCGCTTCTGTTTCTGAATCTTTCCATTCAAACACTATTTCAGGGCGCTTATTTTCAAACTTTTGTAATAATTCTTTCATAATGATTGCTATTTTGCAAGGGCAAAGGTACGCATTTAATACCTTAGGAAAAGGCAGGGTTGCTTGATTGGGGTTAATATTATTATGAGGCGCTGGGCTTAATGATTTTTCTATGAATCGAATAATTTGTACTATAGTTGATAACCCTGAAAGGGTGTGATAACTAACCATTGGGCAAAGCCCAATGAAATCAGCAAGAATCACGCAGTAAAAGCCCTGAAAGGGTGTGATATTAGAGCAAAAGACATGGATATAATTTATTAACTAGTGATCGTCCCCTGTTAATTAGAATAAAGGTTGAAAACCATTTCTTCTCTCAGTTCGCCGATTCCAAGTAAGTTTTCTTGTAGGTTGGGATGTTTTTTTTTAAAATTCCGCTAAAAACATTTAATTGAGAAAAACCCGAAATACCAATTAGTAAATAAGTGAACAGTAATACCCTTATCACAACAAAATCAGTATTTTTATTGGTAGAGTTGTTCTTGAAATGCAATGAATTTGCTTTTCAACTCGTGGAAAATTCAAATAGTTATTCGATTCTAGAATTTCAATGCACTACATTTAGAAAACGTATTTTCTATAATAGATTTAATTTCTCTATTCCTTACATGTTTTATAGCAAAACTTAGAACAGTAAGGGTAATTTACTTGCATAAAAAGAATTGGAGAAAGGTCTTGGTTTTTATATAGATTAGGTGCTTTTGCTGCTAAATCCATGGAAAGTTTATACGATATTATATAAACCATTTCTGGACTAGCATCTGGATTCATTTCTATTAAAAAGTCACTCCATTCTTCTCCATCATCAGTTATTCCTTTTTTGTATCCTGGGATAGATTTTTTACAGCAATCACATGCATAAATAGCATTTTGATCTTTATTAACTGCTTGAATAAATTGATCTTTGCTTAACATGTTCTGAGTGCCATTCTGACTTTCCGATAGATTAAAATTCTCATCTATATAAAAAGTTTTTCCATCACTAATTCGTTTAAATGGGCCTTTTAAAGTTAGGAAATCCGCCATACTATTTAAATTTAGTGGAAAGCTCGCAAAGGTTAAATCTGACGAATAAACGACTCCGTTTGCATCTTTAATTTTTTTAATTGAAGGTGTTTTATTAGGGCTTACCTCAATCTCATATTCTATTTTTTTTACATTTTGTTTATACAAAATACATGTGTAGTTTCCAATGATGATGTCGGCTTTGAAAAATGGAATATTTATTTCAACTTTTGTGTCATTTTTTAACTCTTTACATAACCAGCTTATCGAAACATATTCTCCGTTTTTTATTGTTTTGGTTAACTTTGTTTCTGCCTCTTGCGACTTTTTGTTTACATGATAAACCCCATTTAAAATTTGAGCCCCTGGCCCATTCGGATTTTCAATAAATTCACCTTCTTGGGAGTCCAAACTGCTATAACCACCATTTCCATCCCCTGGATTTACTGAACCATTTCCAGAAATTTTACTGTCATTTAATTTGAAATTGCCTACAAATAAACTCCCTTTTGCTGTTTGAATTTCACATGGTTTCCCATCAGGTTTATTGTTGATTATTCCTCCTTTGTATCTAAAACCATTTGGGTATTTTATCTCACCGTTTCCACTGTATCCTGCTCTGCTTTTCACTAATTGTCCTGTAAAAATCGTGTCTGTTTTTGGAGTAGTAATAACAGTGTTATTTTGCTGATTAGCATTCAATAATTGCATTCCTTTTTGCTGCCTTATTACATTTGAAAACTTCAAGCATTCATCATAACTAATAAACTTATATACATACAATATACTTCCTTTTGGCAAGGAGTATTCTTTCGGAACTGGATTTTCATTGGTCGTCCCCCAAAAGTCATATTTACCTGA
>CAMCQW010000117.1 GCA_945877045.1 Chryseobacterium gleum | reverse complement strand
CATTTTATGCGACGGAAGATTCACTTTTCCTTTTTAGCAAAAACTGGGTTGATCTACAAACGAAATGCTATGGATTACCCAACTATTGGACAGACACCTTAAATGCTGCAATTCTTTCTCAGTTTGATGTGGATGGCTTACTAACGGATGCCTGCATAGACAAGGTAAATAACAGAACCTATTTGTTAGGGTATAAAAACAACGGTAATAATTTTTATACCAGCTTCATTTGGTGTCTGTGGGACCACGCATCGAATTTTATTTTTTCAGGTAATAAAAGAAGAATTGAAATAGGAAATGTACTTACGGTTTCTCAAACAGAAGGAATTACATTAAGCGATAATGGAACCGGATATGTGAGTGCGGAAAAAGTGGTAAACATTATTACCATTCCTGCCAAACTATTTACTTTCAATTTCACTACTTATTTTGAAGAAACAAATGGATTAGAGCCTTTATCAAACGATTTTCCGTATCAATTGAGCAACTTATTAATCAATGAAGGGATTATTGAATTAGGGATTAATGTTCCGTTCAGAAAAGTCTTTATTGAAGATCTCCAAGGCAAGAGAATCATGGAAATTGAAAATAAAGTCTCCAGCTTACCAATTAATGATTTTCATGGACTCTATTTTTTACGAATCGATAACAACACTTACCCAATTCTATTTTCATATTGATTTATGAATTACTGCCGCACTCGCTTGCGCACTAGGCATGATGGTTATATCATTTAAATTCACATGTGCAGGTCGGGTTGCCGCGAATACGATTACCTCAGCAATATCATCTGCCTTCAATGCCTCAAAACCATTATAAACAGCTTTTGCTTGCTCAGCATCACCTTTAAAACGCACGATTGAAAATTCGGTCTCGGTGGCTCCAGGAGCAACGTTGGTCACTTTAATATTATCCTGCACCAAATCAATACGCATTGCTTTTGACAATGCATCTACCGCATGTTTCGTTGCGCAATATACATTTCCGCCTGCATAAACTTCTTTGCCAGCAATACTTGACACATTAAAAATGTGTCCCTGCTTATTTGATTGCATGATTGGAGCAACAAACCTGCTCACATACAACAAGCCTTTAATATTCGTGTCAATCATTCGCTCCCAATCGTCGATAACACCTTCGGAAATCACCCCTCGACCAACTGCCAAACCGGCGTTATTTATTAAAACTTTTAAGTTCGATTTTACCGTGCTTGGCAAGGAGTTAATCGCACTAGAAACCTGAGATTCATCTCTTACATCTACACTAAAAGTTAGCACGTTTACACCATCGTTCTCTAGTTCATTTTTCAACGCTAAGAGCCTATCTTCTCTGCGCGCAAATAAAATTAAGGAATATCCTAGTTTGGCAAATTGAAGAGCGCACGCTTCCCCAATTCCTGAAGTTGCGCCAGTTATAAGTGCGTATTTATCCATTTAATAAAGGTGTGATTATTGAGTTTTACGGAGATTGATTTTAGCTTGATAAAAGAAAGCAATACAAAAAACAAGAAAGGTAAGGCCGGCATTTTATAACGAACTAAAGCTCCAATTACAGGGGTGGAAAGACCAATTATCGTGAACAAAGTAAGAATAAAAATTAAAGAGAAAACAATAAATTTGATGCTAGATTTATTCGGTTTCTCAAAGTGAAAAATGGACAAAGGAATCAACGAGAAAAAAATTAAATTCTCAAAAATGGAAAATAAATACAAAGGAGATTTCACATGAGACAACCATGGTAAAGTAAACACATGAAACAATGCGAGTGGAATAGCCTTTAGAACAGACCAACTGTTATTTTCCAAGTAGTCCATTTGAATAGCACTTCCTGCATGGTACGTTTTTGCCAAGTTAATAAAGTCGTGTTGCTTACCAACCAACAAGGAAATAAAATCAACGTTTGGATGTAATAACGTTACCCCGAAATATAAAACAACACCAGCAATAAAAAATGTAAGTAATGATTTCCAAAACAGTTGAAATTTCATCCAAAGAAACCAAAATAGCAGTGCAGGTAACAAGGCAAAAAGGACATAGATTTTTAACGATGACAACAAGCAAAAACCAACTAGTAATAAGCATAAAGCAGACCAACTAAAAGCCTTCGCCAACTTATATACCGCCCAACAAAATATTCCTAATGCAAAAATTAACAAGGCTTCTTTTAAGACACCTGAAGACCAAAAAAACACAGAAGGAATTAAAAATGCGGCAACATAGGCCTTTATTTTACTTTCTGAAATATCATAAAATAATTTTGCCATGAAAAACAGCCCTAGAAAAGATAAAAAAATAAAAATGAGCGCATGGAGGAAATAATTACCGAAACTAAGAATGTGTAAAACAGCGTTTATTCGAATCACGATTCTATTATCATTTCGCAAGCCATGGTCATACGGCCTAAACCAATAATCCATTTTATTGAGGTATTGGTCCTTCAGATATTGATCCTCTACCCCAAACATTATTTTAATAAAATCAACAGGGTGTTTAGTTGCCGCATTTCCTAAAATTTCCCCGTCATCATAATACTTAAAAACATCAGCAGTTTGCCTATCCGTATAATAAAAAGTATAAATTAAAAATAATAAGATGCTAGCAATTCCTTTTAATGAAAAAGCCACTTTTAAAGACGAGGTACTGAAAGGAGAATTCTTAAAAAAGTATGCTTTATCGATAAACCTGTAAACTCCCCATAAAAATAGCAAAGCAATAAAAAGCTTTATACCTAAAATCATGCGCAAATTTAGTGAAATTAATACCTAAGTATGGACAAAGCGTCAAAAAATACCTGCTTATGCGACAAGTTGTCAGAAATAGTCAATTGGCACATCGATTGCCAATAGTTTGAAAAATTATAAAATGAAAACAGGACAAATTAACGTACAAACGGAAAATATTTTCCCAATTATTAAGAAGTTTTTATATTCCGACCATGAGATATTTCTTAGGGAATTAGTCTCGAATGCAGTAGATGCTTCTCAAAAAATGAAAGTACTATCCGCCAATGGCGAGTTTAAAGGAACTTTAGGCGACTTAAGAGTAGATGTAATTTTGGATGTAGCCGAAAAAACTCTTACGATCAGGGATAACGGCATCGGTATGACTTCCGATGAAATCGATAAATACATTAACCAAATTGCCTTCTCAGGGGCGGAAGAGTTCGTTCAAAAATACAGCGGAAAAGAAGGAGCGGAGCAAATAATAGGACATTTCGGATTAGGATTTTATTCCGCGTTTATGGTGGCCGAAAAAGTTCAAATCCGAACCCTTTCGCGCACAGAAGGATCACAAGCAGTTCAATGGGAAAGTAATGGTTCTACTGAATATACCATAAGTGACATTGAAAAAGAAAGCAGAGGGACCGATATTATTCTATACATAAATGAGGAATCTGCAGAGTTTTTAGAAAAAGCGAGAATAGAAAGTGTTTTAAACAAATACTGTAAGTTTCTTCCAATACCTGTTTTTTTCGGTATGAAAACCGAGTACATCGATTCTCCAGAAGGAGAAAAAGACGACAAGGGAGCAATAAAGCGTGTTGCGATTGAAGTTCCAAATCAACTCAATAATACCCAGCCTGCTTGGACGAAGGCGCCGGTAGATTTAACAGAAGAAGCTTACGATTCTTTTTATCGGGAATTATACCCAATGACCTTTGAAAAGCCATTGTTCAACATTCACTTAAATGTCGACTACCCCTTTAATTTGACAGGAATATTATATTTTCCGAAAATAAAAGAAAATGTAGAAGTACAACGAAACAAAATCAATCTTTACAGCAATCAAGTATTTATTACCGACAGCGTAGCAGAAATTGTCCCTGAATTTTTGACATTGTTGCATGGTGTTATTGATTCGCCAGATATTCCATTAAACGTTTCAAGATCTTATTTGCAAAGTGATAGTAATGTAAAAAAGATTTCTTCTCACATTACCAAAAAAGTGGCCGATAAATTAGCAGAAATGTTCAAGAAAGATCGAAAAGATTTTGAGCAAAAATGGGGTGATTTACAAGTTTTTGTGCAATATGGCATGTTGTCTGAAGATAAATTTGCAGAAAAAGCGAACGGATTTACCTTACTTAAAAACACAGACGGTGCCTACTTTACCATTGAAGAATACAAAGAAAAAATTAAGGCCCTACAAACAGACAAAGACGGCAAAACAATCGTTTTATACACTAATAATCCCGAGGAACAATATGGCTATGTAAAAAATGCAAAAGAGCGCGGGTACGATATATTAAACTTAGATGGTCCTTTGATTTCCCACTGGCTACCAAAGTTAGAGCAAAGCAATGAAAACCTCAGCTTTGTAAGGGTAGATGCAGATACTTTGGATAAAATAATTCGTAAAACGGATGAAATACCTTCTAAATTATCAAAGGAAGAAGAAGAAAAATTGAAAGGGCTATTTGAAAATTCGATTAACAAGGAAAAATATAATATACAATTTGAGAGCATGAGTGAAGAAAATGCGCCAATTGTTATTACGCAGCCAGAATTTATTCGAAGAATGATGGAACAACAGAAGCTTGGTGGTGGAGGTGGTTTTTATGGCGCATTTCCAGAGATGTTTACGATGACAATCAATTCAAATCATCCCGCAGTTTCAGGCTTAACAGCTAAACCTGAGAAAAAGCAACAAGCGACTATCAAGCAATTAACTGATTTAGCCTTATTATCGCAAGGATTATTAAAAGGAGAAGCGTTGAGTAGTTTTATTGAACGAAACTTAAAAGGTATCGCTTAAACTTATTACTTTTGTCAAGGGAGCTTGCTCCCTTTTTTCAATCTTGTAGTTTTGTATAAATTTATTTTTGGTATTGGCGCATTTTATTTAACAAGGAAGATCAGTTTCGGTATTCTTGGTTTTATTATTGGTGGTTTTATTGATCAGTTACAAAACAACAAAGGGAAATCTGATAATGGTCAATCGGATCCATTCCAACAATTTCGTGGACAATCTTCTCGCTTCGATTTTCAAACGATGCTTATGGCGCTTTCGGCTGCTGTAATGAAAGCAGATGGTAAAGTGCTGAAAGCAGAACTAGATTTTGTCAAGGCTTTTTTACCAATCAGTTTGGAAATAAATTTACACCAGAACACCTTTTATCATTAAAGACCTATATTGACTCCGGACAAATACCTCTTCAGGAGATTTGTACACAAATCAGACAGGCAATGCCCATGGAAATGCGCGTTCAACTTTTACACTATTTGTTTGGTATTGCCAAATCAGATGGTAATGTTTCGCAAAGTGAAATGAGCGTCATAGAACGTATTGCTAGTCAATTAGGTGTTTCTGCGATTGAATTTGACAGCGTGAAAAACATGTTTTACCGAAACGTTGATTCCGATTATAAGATCTTGGGAGTGGATGCCAATGCAACTGATGAAGAAGTGAAAAAAGCGTATAGAAAGATGGCTATAACTTATCATCCTGATAAAGTTGCGCAAATGGGAGAAGAATATCAAAAAGGAGCGAAAGAGAAGTTTCAAATAATTCAAGATGCCTACGAAGCACTTAAAAAAAGACGGGGATTCAAGTAAATACTAGAAGTATAAGCGGTTTATTGGTTTTTTCTGAGAAATCCTAAAATTCGTTCAATACTGTCTTTGGCATCTCCATATAGCATTTCAGCATTTGGCTTGTAAAATAGCGGGTTTTCAACACCTGCATATCCAGCCGACATAGATCGCTTCATTATTATTACCTTTTCTGCTTTCCACGCTTTAATAACAGGCATACCATAAATCGGACTTGATGGATCGTCTTCTGCACCCGGGTTTACAATATCGTTTGCACCTACTACCATAACGACATCCGTGCTAGGCATATCGTCATTAACTTCATCCATTTCCATCACAATATCATAAGGCACATTTGCTTCTGCTAATAAAACATTCATATGCCCAGGCAAACGACCAGCGACAGGATGTATTGCAAAACGGACCATGAGACCTGTTTTTTGTAATTCTTTTACCATTTCATAAATGGGGTATTGTGCTTTGGCTACAGCCATTCCATAACCAGGAACAATTACTACAGATTTGGCCTCTTTTAATAATTCAGCTACTTCCTCGTGATTTAATGCTGTCACCTCCCCTTCGATTGCAGAAGCACTTGAGGATATAGTGACCGTTCCAAAACCACCAAGTATAACCGAAATAAAAGATCTGTTCATCGCCTTGCACATAATGATGGAGAGAATAGCACCTGAGCTTCCAACTAAAGCGCCCGTGATAATTAATAAATCATTCCCTAGCATAAACCCAGCGGCAGATGCAGCCCAACCTGAGTAAGAATTCAACATAGAAACAACCACAGGCATATCGGCACCACCAATTGACATAACCAATAAAAAACCAATCAGTCCAGCAATAAT
>CAMCQW010000116.1 GCA_945877045.1 Chryseobacterium gleum | reverse complement strand
AATTGGAAGGGGATTGCTAACGCAACACTTGGCCTGTTTCCTTCGAATTCATTAGAAATTCCACAATGGTATTCGAATACTGTTTTAAATGAGAAAGAAACCATTGAAATTTGTACACTCATTAATCAAGCTAAATTTGAGAAAATAGTCATTAGCGGATTTGCTCCTTATTTCTTCGAATGGATTGAATTCCTTCATCCGCATGCTGAAATAGAAATTATATATCATGGCACTATCAGTGAATTTCATGACCCTTCACAGCAAATATTTATTGAACAACTGATTTCCTTTGGAAAAACGAAGAAAATAAGTCGATTTGGATTTGTTTATGAAGGAATGGCTGAAGTTTTTACAAAATTATTCGATTTAGATTGTTACCAACAGCCTTTGAATCTACCAATAATACCGAAAGAAATAAAGAAAATTGAATTGGATAAAACTAAACTGCACATTGGTGTTTTTGGTGCAGATACCTTTAATAAAAATTTACACAACCAAGTTATTCATGCCCTGATGATTGATGAAGTTGTCGTGCATGTGTTGGATAAAAGTATCTTCAAGTACCTGGGAATGAATGATCGAATCGTGGAACATGGTAAAGATTTACCAAGGGAAAAATTCTTGTCCATTTTAGGTTCCATGGATTTGAATCTATACATGTCATTCAATGAATCGTGGGGATTGGTGGCTAAAGAGAGTGAAGCAATGGGGGTAAAAACGATAAGCAACCTAAACATCAATTACATCAACGCAATGAGATTGAAATTAGATAAATGAAAATCCTCCACATTATACCTAATCTCAAAAAAGGAGGTGCTGAGCGAATTGTCATTGATATTGTTCGGATCTTAAATCAAAATGCTTCAAATCAAGTAAAATTGATACTTTTTGAAGATAAGATTGAATATGATGTTGATGACATAAAAAATCTGATTGAAATAGTGCCAAGTAAAGTACAACTTTCGATTACGAAAAAGCATCATTTAAGCATTTCTGAACTTCAAAATACAATCGAACTATTTCAACCAGATAGTATTCACTCGCATCTATTTGAAGCAGAAATTGTGTCTAGAAGTTGCACTTTTCCAAAAGCAAAATGGTTTACGCATTCCCATGACAGGATGAGTTCATTGAATAATTTAAGTCTTTTTAAGATTAAATCGAAGCGGGATTTGACCAATTATTTTGAGAAACGTTACTTACTAAAGTGTTATCGGAAAAATGGCGGGAATAATTTTATTGCCATTTCAGAAGACATTTCACATTTTTTACGAACCGTTTTACCCAAAGATTTGCAAAGCATCCAACTACTGCAAAATGCAATTGATCTAAAGCGCTTCGAAAAACCAATGGATTTTAATAAGGTAAGGGATAATGTATTTAACATGGTCTCAATTGGTCGACTGGATAAAAATAAAAATCATCAATTTTTAATTGATGTAGTGTTGGACTTGAAAAACAGGAAAATTCCAGTTCATTTAACTATTGTGGGGGAAGGTGATGAACGAATTTCGCTCCAAGAAAAAATACTGCAATTAAATTTATCGGATCAACTATCCTTGGTGGGATTGCAAGAAAAAGTGGAAATGTATTTATGGAACGCTGATATGTATGTTCATAGCGCAATCACTGAAGGATTTGGTCTTACTTTAATCGAAGCCATGGCATGTGGCTTACCAGTGGTTTGCACGGATGGGAAAGGAAACCGGGAATTAATCCAAGAAGGAGAAAATGGTTTCATGGTGGGAGAAAGAAATCCAAAACTCGTCGCGGATAAAATTGAACTTTTACTTAAAAATGACAATTTACGCCTTGAGATGGGTGAAAAAACGAGAAAGTTTGCTCAAGGATTTGGAATGGAAAAGTATGTAGAATCTCTTTTGCTTTTATACAAAAACACTTAATTATGTGTGGAATAGCAGGTCTTATTGATTTTGGAAACAACTGGGAAGTAGATGAAAATAGCTTGCGTCAAATGGCGCAAGCACTTCAATTCAGAGGACCGGATCAAGAAGGGTATTGTTTTCAAAATAATCCAAATTTCACCTTTGGACTTGCACACAAGCGCTTAAGTATTCTTGATTTATCGGAAGCAGGCAGACAACCCATGTGGAATGCTCAAAAAAACGGTGTAATCACTTTTAATGGGGAGATTTATAATTTCCCATCATTAAAAATTCAGCTCGAAAAAGAAGGTGCTACTTTTAAAACTTCCAGTGATACAGAGGTCATTTTAGTGGCCTATGAATTTTGGGGAATCGAAAAAATGCTCTACGAATTAGAAGGAATGTTTGCGTTTACTTTAGTTGATATTGAAAAACGTACGGTCTTTATTGCACGTGATCGCTTTGGAGAAAAGCCGCTTTATTACCATGAAAAAAATAAATTTTTCGCCTTTAGTTCTGATATTCGGTCTTTTCAATCACTTGGTATATCGAAAGAAATTGACCTTCATGCATTAGGCTATTTTTTCTCTGAAATGTCTACTCCAATTGATTCTTCTATCTATTCGGAAATTAAAAAGCTAGCTCCAGCAAGTTATATCCAATTGACTGCCCAGGGAAGTGAATTGAAAGAATATTGGCGCTTGAACTATAAAGAAAAAACAACCTTAAGTTTACAAGAAACAATTGCTCATACGGAAGTATTACTTGAAAAAGCAGTTCAGAAAACCTTGATTTCAGATGTGCCCGTGGGATGCTTTTTAAGTGGAGGACTCGATTCTTCGTTAGTTTCATTGTATGCAGCCAATAATTATTCGACACAACTAAAAACGTTCAGCGTGGGTTTCGAATATGAATCATTCAATGAATTACCATTTGCACGCGCAATTTCAAAACAAATTGGCTCAGAGCACAATGAAATTATCTTGAACCCTAGCGATTTGTCAATAGTTGACGACTTGTTGAAGGAATATGGTGAACCTTTCGCTGATTCTTCGGCGATTCCTACTTATTACGTTTCTAAATTTGCAGGAAATTCAGTGAAAGTGGCTCTAGGTGGTGATGGTGGTGATGAAGTTTTTGCGGGATACCGAACCTACAACCAAGGCTTACGCATGCAACAGTGGAACAATAAGCGCTATTTAAATTTACCTTTGACTGTATTGAAAAAGCTGACTCATTCAGAAAAAGCAACTTATTTAGCTGGAGTAATGAAAAAAGACCCTGCAACCTTGGCAAGTGCTTTATACCGAAATATGGGATTTTCTCCAATAGAATTAAAAGAATTGTTGAACGATAAGTTATTTTTTGAAGCACCAAAACAGGAACATGAGCAAGCTGTTTTAAAAGCATTAGGGGAGACAAAAGATGTCTTTGATGTCTTGTTGCACGCGTCCATTAAAACGCGCTTGGTGAATGATTATTTAGTAAAAACAGACCGTGCATCCATGTTTAATTCCTTGGAACTACGAACTCCTTTTTTAGATAAAGACCTTATTGAATTTAGTAGTAGTTTGCCTTACGATTTTATCATGCATGGGGGAGAAAACAAATACATCACCAAAAAAATAGCTGAAAATCATTTTTCGAAAGAATTGGTTTACAGGGAAAAACAAGGATTTGGAATTCCTATTGGTCAATGGATGAGAAATTTATGGAAAAATCAATTTGAAGAAGTCGTTTTTGAAAAACAGGATATTGTTCCGCTGAACTACACCTATATTGAAAAAATCTGGCGAGAACATTTATCAAATCAAAAAGACCATTCTCATCGCTTATGGATTATCTATGTTTTTCATTGTTGGATTAAAAATGAATATTTAGCCCAATGAAAAAGCTTAAAATACTCTATATCGCTAACGGAAATAGCATTCATGATCTTAAATGGATTTCCTATTTTTCCGAACAAGTAGAAAACTACAGCTGCTACTTATTATGTGATACTTTATGTGAACTTTCGGAAGAAACGAAAATAGCGATAGAAAAATCTTCGATTCAACTGGTTAAACAAATTAACCCAATTTCCATTAAAAGTCCAATAAAGACATGGAAAGCTATTCGACAATATAAAAGATTAGTAAAAGAAATTGAACCAGATGTAATTCATGTCTTGTTTGCAACACCGAATGCTTTGTGGTTGAATTTTTCGCTTACTCCCTCAATTATTACAATGCGTGGGTCGGATATCCTACTAGTTATTCCGGCGCTCTTAAATCAAGTAGGAATAAAAAGTAGCTATTTTGCTTTTCTTTTTCGTCAATTCAAAAAAGCTTTTTTAAAGGCTAGCGTAGTAACAGGAACGTCTTACCCTCAAATTGAGAAGGCAACTGAACTTTTTAACGGAGCAAACTTAACATTAGTAAGAACAGGGGTGGAGGTTGAAAAAATTGACCAAATAGATCAAAATGAATTAATTCCCGATTTCTTAAGAGAAAAAGAATTTGTTTTTTCACCGCGTTTCATGGCACCAATTTATAACATTGAATTTCAATTGGATGCTATTTCCAAATTAGACCGAAAAATTATTGAGCGCTTTACTTTTGTGTTTATCAGAGGTATACAATTTGATGAGGAATATTACCATGTTCAATTGAAAAGATTGAATCAATTAAAAGTGGATGTTAATCTTTCTTACCATGTTATTGATTATTTGGATCAACAGTCAATGTGGATGTTCTTGAAAAAAGCTTCACTTTGCCTAATGACGCCAAGTAGCGATGGTACTCCGAATTCTGCATTGGAAGCAATGGCAGCAAAATGCCCCTTAGTTATTTCAAACTTAAATTATGACAAGGATTTATTTGAAAATACGTGCGTAAAGTTAAAATCCTTCGATATAGAGGAATTGGTTGAGGTGATGGAGTTAACATTAATTAATTATGATCTTGCATTACTTGAACGAGCCTACCAGCAAGTTTTAGCGCAGGGTAATCGTACGGTTGAAATGGAAAAAATGGTGCACGCATACAATAGTATCCGCTAATCACAATTTGTTTCTATATTTTTGTCTAGAATGAAAAAAGTTTTGATTCTTGCTTATGATTTTCCACCCTACGTTTCTGTTGGTGGCTTAAGACCATACAATTGGTACAAGCATTTGAAAGAATTTGGGGTAGAGCCAATCGTGGTTACGAGACAATGGGGAAATGTTCATGGGAATCACTTGGATTATATTGCTGCCAGTGAATCAGAAGAATCTATCATTGAAAATACGGAGTTTGGAATGATTATAAGAACCCCTTATAAGCCAAATTTCGCGAATCGTTTGATGTTGAAATACGGTGATAAAAAACACCGAATTCTCAGAAAATCAATCAGTGCATTTTATGAAATTGCCCAATTTATTTTCCCAATAGGACCAAAAGCAGCGTTGTATCGAGGGGCAAAAGAATTTTTAAAAAATAATGAAGTTGATGTAATCCTTGCAACAGGGGACCCATTCGTCTTATTTAGCTTTGCTTCAAAACTGAGCAAAGAGTTTGATATTCCCTGGGTGGCAGATTATCGAGATCCGTGGAGTCAAAGTTTTAGCGTTAAGAAGGGAATTTTTCAACGAAAAATAGACTATTTTTTTGAAAAGAAAATCGTGCGCTCTGCCCATTCTATTAATACGGTAGATTTATTATTTAAATTAAAACTAGCTCAATTATTTCCAACAAAGCAGCTAACTATTTTACCGAATGGTTTTGACTCAATTGAAATTGATAAAACAAAGCAAATTCAACAAAACAATAAACTGTTGACCTTTTCTTTTATTGGTACAATTTATTTATGGCATCCATTAAATCAATTGTTATCAAGTTTTTCAAATTTTACAAAAGAAAACCCTCAATTTAAGTTTTTGATAAAATTCTATGGGATTAATAATATGGAAATCATAGAGGAAAGGACCAAGAAATTATTTCCTGAGTTGATTGACAAACTCATTTTTTTACCTAAAATTCCAAATGGAGAACTTTTGCAATTAGTATCAAATGATAATGTATTGCTATTGTTCAATTATTATCAATTCACAGGAACAAAAATATATGACTATTTAGGATTGAAAAGACGGATACTTCTTTGTTTTGATAATGATCATGAAGCTTTAAAATTAAAAGAACAGTATTATTTTAAAACCATTGAAACGGATATTTGTCCTCAAATAGATATCCTCCATGAAACAAATGCTGGCATAATCGTGAAGGATGCTTTGCATTTAAAAGAGGTGCTACAAGAATTATTTGAAGAATTTGAAGAAAAAGGAGCAATTCCCTGTCACTCAGTTGGTGTTGAAAAATACGCTCGAAAAATTCAAGTAGAACAATTGGCTGAGATAATAAAGGGGATTGCAGCTTTGTAGTTTAGAGCTTGCAACGATTTTCCTCCCCCTTCCTCTCCCTCCAGAGGTGGGAAAACCTCTATGCTCGTCCTCTAGAGGCAAACAATAATTTCCTCCCCCTTTGTCCCCCTCCAGAGG
>CAMCQW010000115.1 GCA_945877045.1 Chryseobacterium gleum | reverse complement strand
GAAGCAACTCACAAAGCAACCATCACTTTATTTAATATCGACGAAACATCTAAAATGGTGATGACAAGATATTTTATAGCAATAGGTGCTGATAAAATTGCGATGGGGGATGAATTAATGCCAATACAAGATTATTTTAAAAAATACATCTTGTAAAGCTACTCCATCATAATTATTCTTGACAAACCGACAGTGAAATAGCTGCCGGTTTTTTTTTTAAAACTTAATTTCAAAAATGTATAACAAACTTCCCAAAGTTGAGCTTCATATTCACTTGGATTGTTCGCTAAGTTATGATGTGGTCGCCTTATTAATACCTGGTATATCAGTAGAAGAATATCGAAATAAATTTACGGCCCCAAAAAACTGCTGTAGCTTGAATGATTATATTGAATGTGCGCAAGCGTCCATAAATTACATGCAGACAAAGGAGCAGTTGCGAATTGTGACGCTTGATTTATTGGCTCAATTTGATGCTGATAATGTCGTTTATGCTGAAATGCGTTTTGCACCATTACAGCACCTTCAATTAGGATTGACTCCTGAAGAGGTGGTTCAAGAAGTTCTAAATGCTATTGTTGAAGGTAAAAAACAGTACAAAGTGGAAGCGAATGTTATTTTGTGCACTTTGCGTAACTTCTCCGAGGCGCAAAGTATGGAAACAGCTAAATTAGCCTTGCATTTCAAAGATAGTGCTGTTGTTGGATTTGATATTGCGGCGGATGAAGTTGGTTATCCGCTTGATAATCACGTTTCAGCGTTTAAATTTGCTAAATCAAATAATATTCTCTGTACAGCTCATGCCGGTGAGGCGCTTGGTCCTAGTAGTGTTTGGGAAACACTAGAAAAACTTGCCCCTAATAGAATTGGTCATGGAATTCGGAGTATTGAAGATGGTTTGTTAATTGAACGATTAATCGAAAATAATATTCATTTGGAAGTTTGTCCAACAAGTAATCAATTAACACGTGTTTATCCAAGTCTAGAGGAATATCCAATTAATAAACTTTATAATACGGGCGTTTCCATGAGTATAAGTACGGATGGAAGGGCCATTTCATCAGTTGACTTGAACCGCGAATATCAATTCATGACCAATCAATACGGTTGGACAATTATTGATCTATATCGAATTAATACCGAGGCAATAAAGCATTCTTTCGCGACTGAAGAGGTGAAAATGGCTGTTCAAGCTAAACTAGATGCTTTTTATCTGGTTTAAAATAATTTACCTTTTACCAATATTATAGATAAGTTGAAATGTTAAGCGATAATAAGCATCCATTTGATTAGTATCGCCTCGTTTGTCACCAATTGTATACGCTAAACTTGGATTCGAAAGATACATAGCGGCTGGTGATGATAATAAACTTGGGTCTGTATATTTTGTGCTAACATCATCTAGGTAATCACTGAACGTTTTGGTATAGTTTCCTTCGATTCCCAATCGCAATTTTTTTGTTAAGCCAATTCGAAGACCAATTCCTGTAGGAATAATAAAAGTAGCCGATTTGTAACTTGTGCTTTGTCCTTCTGTGTTTAATGGGCGGAGTGGCACCCAAGCGCCATTATAGGATGCCTTTGGATTGTAGGTGGTAAAACCGATCCCACCAAAAATATACAACTGAGTATTTGATTTTCTACGCTTTGAACGGCCCGTTAAATTGTAAAAGGATCCGTTAAATTCATTGGCGTAAAAGATAAATTCTAAGCGCTGGCTTACTTCGAAATTATTGCTTTTAAAATGTAAGTTACGCGCTTTCCGCATGCTCTCTTCGGAGTATTTATCATCCGCTTCAATGCTAAAGTAGCTAAGGCAGGTCTTTGTTGCCAAATAAGGTCTAAATCGGTATTTATATGAAAATTCTAATCCTGATCCAGTGGATTCCCAATCGATATCTTTGGTGCTGTAATCAATTCCTTGACCACCTGCTCCGCCAAGATCTCCATTGAATTGTGTTGCGCACAGACCAATCTGAATTTCTTTCCTATTGGAACGCCAATTGGTTCGTTTATTGAAATTTTCAATCTTAAAGAGTTGTGAAATACCACAATTCCATACTGAAATCAATAGAAATAGAATAAAAGTCGTTGAAAATTTCACTGAAACAATTTTTTCCTTACAAATTTAACGAAATCATTTGTTAAAAATAACTGAATGCTAAGCTATCTATGTATCCTGAAAAAACTTATGACTGGAGATTTTCGCCCCCAGACTTTAATATTTGTGCCCACGACTGGATTCGAACCAGCACACCAAATGGCACCACCCCCTCAAGATGGCATGTCTACCAATTTCACCACGTGGGCTTTTCTTTCGCAAAGATAATAAAAACATAAAGGATGAGGTCCAAATTAATTTTAAAAACAATATCCTCTTTATGGAAAATCATTAGTTGGACAAGATGTTTCTATGCTTAACTTTCTATATAATCTAAATCTTTTGCGAAAGTTTCCTTTAATTGACTTAAGCTATAAAAGGCCAGACCAATGAAGAGTGCGCCTATCAGAAATGCTGAAATACCAACAGATAGCTGGTTGGCGAGTAATATAGAAAATAATAGCATTATTAAATTCACCGATCCTCTCACAAAATTTGGAATTGTATTAGCAGCGGTTGAGCGGATATTTGTCCCAAATTGCTCCGCTGCAATTGTTACAAAAATTGCCCAATATCCTGTTCCATTGCCTAGTAAGAAACAAAAGAAATAGTAATTGGATGCGGTCATCCCTTTGCCAAAAAATAAAAAGACAAGGGTTAATATCCCCGTAAAAGTTAGGTAAAGAAACACCACTTTTTTTCTGCTTTTTAGTAACTGACTAAGAAATCCGGAGATTAAATCCCCGAACGACAAGCCTAAGTATGCGTACATTACCGCCTTGCCATTTTCGATGTTCTTTAAGCCAAGCCATGGACCAAAATCATCTTTTGAATTCATGATGATTAGCCCGATGATGTACCAAATTGGTATACCAATGATAATACAGTACAAGTATTTTTTTCTGTTTGTTTTCGATGTAAAGAGCAGCTTGAAACTCCCTTTAATAACTTCTTTGTTTGATTTTATAGAATTGAAATACGAGGATTCAATGGTACCAATTCGCAGAAACAATAATATAAATCCCATGATGCCACCAATAAGATAGGCAACTTGCCAATTGGATAATTTAAATGCAGTGGCTTGGTAAATCAATTGCGAAAAAAATTCACCTTTTGAACCCACTAAGGAAGCGAATACAGCTCCCAAAGCACCAAAAGTTACTATTATCATAGTGCCGTAGCCTCTTTTTTCTTTTGACATCATTTCTGAAACAAGGGTTATTCCAGCGCCTAGTTCTCCTGCTAAGCCAATTCCCGCAACAATTCGAATGACTGTATACGAAGTGATGTCATAAACAAATGCATTGGCGATATTAGCCAATGAGTAGAGTAAAATTGAGCCGAACAAAACAGTTAAGCGTCCTTTTTTATCACCCAGGACACCCCAAATCACACCGCCGATTAACATTCCAATCATTTGCATATTAAATAGAAACTTTCCGGTGGCCGCTTGTAATTCCGGACTTGTTCCAATCATGATTTGTTTTAGGCTTTCTGCTTTTACAACGCCAAATAATACTAAATCGTAGATATCTACAAAATAACCGAGAGCGGCTACAACAATGATTGTGAGAATCTTACTATTATTTAGATCAGGTATTTCTTTTTTCATGCCGTTAAAAGTAGGGAATTTGAAACAAAACATAATTTTCAATCTTTGATTATTTTAAAAATTAATCGAAAAACTAATTAACTTTATAAAAAATTCAAAAATGGTTTATAATTTCTCAGAGCACTCATCGGTGATCAATACGTACATGGCTGAAATCAGAGATGTTTCGATTCAAAAAGACGCAATGCGTTTCCGTTTTAATATGGAGCGAATTGCAGAAATTATCGGATATGAATTATCAAAAAACATGAAATTCGTTACGAAGGAAGTGACAACTCCGCTTGGCGTTTCTAAAGAACAAGAGTTGGAGGAACAGCCTGTGTTAATTACGATTTTGCGCGCTGGATTGGCCATGCATCAAGGATTAGTAAGGACATTTGATAGGGCTGAAAGTGCATTTGTATCGGCTTATAGAAAGCATACTAGTCCCGAAGATTTTGAAATTTATGTTGAATATTTGGCAGCACCTAACTTGGATAATCGGATTTGGGTTATAAGTGACCCTATGTTAGCTTCCGGCAATTCTATGGTGGCTGTTCTTGATGCTTTGAAAAGACAAGGAAAACCAAAAAGAATCATCATCGCATCTGCAATTGCAACAAATGAAGCTATACTTTTGGTGCAACAACATACCCCAAGTAATACGGAAATTTGGGTCGGGGCAATTGATAAGGAATTAACCGCACAATCATATATTGTTCCGGGTTTAGGCGATGCAGGGGATTTGGCTTTCGGTGTAAAAGTTTAAGGATGGACTGGGCAAGTATAACAAGTATTTTTTTATTGTCAACAATCAAGTTTTTGTTCGCACCTTTTGCAGGCGCTCCCCTTAACTTACATTTTTATGAAACCTATTTTTCTGCAGTTTCCGGTGCTACGCTGAGCGCTGCTTTCTTTTATTTTGGAAGTGATCGTGTATTGGAATTAATCAAAGCAAATAAAAGTGCAAAAAGTGTTTTTTTAGTAAAAAAAGAAATTATTAAAAAGAAATTCACTCGCTCCAATAAATTTATCGCAAGGTTACGTAGTCGCTTTGGTAAAATTGGCATTTGTTTTTTTGCTCCTTTATTCTTATCAATTCCTCTGGGCAGCATTATTTCGGCCAAGTTTTATGGAAGAGAGAATAATACTTTCTTATTCATTTTTGTCGGTTTATTGCTAAATGGAGCTGTAACTACATTTTTGGCGTATGTCATTTTCAAATAAACATATTTTTTTTGATCTCGACCGCACCTTGTGGGATTTTGATAGCAATTCAATTTTTGCATTAAATTTTATTCTCGAACAAGAGGGATTGCTTGTAAAATGTCTGGGATTTGATTCTTTTTATAAAGTGTATCATCAAAAAAATTCGCTGCTTTGGAAAAAATACGGAAAAGGTAAATTATCTAAAGAAGAACTCCGGTATGAGCGTTTCAGATCCACCTTAAAGGTTTTTAACATAGTAGATGAGGAGTTAATTCGTCGAATAGGTGATGCTTATGTTCAAATATCGCCAAAGCAAAAATTGCTTTTTCCGAATGCCTTAAATGTATTAGCCGATTTGAAGTCCATGGGTTTTAATTTACACATCATTACAAATGGCTTTGTTGAGGTGCAATTTGAAAAGTTGGAAAATGCGGGTCTCTCTCCGTTTTTTGATGTGGTAGTTTGCTCTGAACATATCGGATTTAATAAGCCTCATCCGAATATCTTTAATCATGCGATGAATGAAGCAAAGACCAAAGGAAGTAATTCACTTATGGTTGGCGATGATTATCGCGCGGATATTTCTGGAGCAATAAACGCTGGAATGCATGCTCTTTGGTTTGAGCCTAATTTAAAAAATGGATTAAAGTTTGAAAACCGCATCACGGATTTAAACGAAATACCGCAGAAGGCGGCTCAACTGTTAAGTGCTTAATCTTTTTTGAAAAGGACTTCAGCTTCTTGACGCATCTTTTCATACATCACGATTCCTGCAGCTACACTTACGTTTAAAGAAGCGATTTCTCCTTTCATGGGAATTCGCAACCTAGCGTCCGACATGGAAATTAAGTCCGATGTAATACCACTCTCTTCTGAACCGAAAAGCAATGCCATAGGTCCGCGAAGGTTAATACTTTGAATGGGTACGCTTGCTTTTTCTGTACAAGCAATAATTCGTAACCCTGATTGCTGTAAATAAAACAAGGTGTTTTTTAATTGGTCCGTTTTACAAACAGTAATTCTATTTAATGCCCCAGCGGAAGCTTTCATAGCATCTGCCGTTACTAACGCTGATCCTTTTGATGGGATAAGTATTGCATCAATCCCCTGGCATTCTGCCGTTCTAGCTATTGCACCAAAATTGCGAACATCGGTGATTCTATCCAAAACGAGTATACAAGGTTTTTCTCCTTTTAGTAACATGTCATCAACAATAACTTGGACGTCGCCGTATTCAATTGGTGATAAAAAGGCTATTACGCCCTGATGATTTCCTGAACTTAAGGCATTGAGTTTTTCGATTGGAACAAATTGCAATTGATAGTCTTTATCGGCTAATTCTTTTTTTAACTCCATGAAAAGGTCTTTATTCATACCTTTTTGAATCAATATCTTATTGATTTCACGTTCTGCTTGTATCGCTTCAATGACGGTACGAATTCCAAAAATCACATCGGATTTTTCTTTTCGAACGAAGTTTCTTTCTCTTTCCATTATTAATTAAAAATATATTCAATTTC
>CAMCQW010000114.1 GCA_945877045.1 Chryseobacterium gleum | reverse complement strand
CTGGGCGTGCATTTAATATGATGGAAGATGGCTCTGAAACCCTATCCCGGGAGGAAGTTGCTCAACTTGCTGCACGTCAGGAAAAATTCATTCAAAGTTTGAATGCAGCCCTAAATCGAATAAATAATAAAACCTATGGAATTTGTCGTGTAAAGGGAACATTAATTCCTAAAGAAAGACTTCGACTTGTTCCACATGCAACTATGAGTATTGATGCAAAAAACGAACAAAAAGGATAGTGAATAAAAAATTAAAAATTGTTGCGCTTGTTATTATTTCGCTTTTAATTTTAGATCAGTTAATAAAAATCTATGTTAAAAGTACTTTTGAACCAGAAGAACACAAATATCTTATTGGAAATTGGTTCGCTATTCACTATATCGAAAATCAAGGAATGGCTTTCGGCACCATTTTCGGCGCATCCATCTGGCATAAATTAGCACTCAGTATTTTTAGGGTAGTTGCGATTGCATTCATTGCCTATTACATGATTAAAGAAGCGAAAAAAGGCGCTAAATTATCTTTTTTAATTGCGATGGGCTTTATTTGGGCAGGTGCGACGGGAAATCTTATTGATTCAATGTTTTATGATTTTATTTTTGATTTCAATCCCTGTGATCGCTTCAATCAACTAGAAGGTTCTGGCGTATTAACGGATTGTAAAGATTTTGGGAGATCCTTTCCTGTAGAAATTAGGCATAAGGGCTTTTTATTAGGTAATGTGGTAGATATGTTTCAATTTGATGTCATGTGGCCCAAATGGGTGCCGTATTTTGGAGGAGGACAAGTTTTTCCTGCTATTTGGAATATCGCTGATGGTTCAATTACAGTCGGAGTTGCAATTATTATTATTCGACAACGGCACTTTTTTCCAAAAAATAATAAAGAAGAAATAGAAGTTCAGGCGGAAAGCTAAAAGTTGTATTTCATGCTTCGATCGTTAAGAATCGCAAAAGAAACTTTCCATCCAACTTTTGTATCCATTTTATTGCCGTCCGCAACAAAACTATAAACTCCAATTCTTAATCTGCGCCTCGTTAATTTAAAATTTCTTTCTAGCCCTGCGATGAGCTCATAATATTGGTAATTATTTTCTTTGACATACATTGCTCCTCCGCCAAAGACTAATCCAATACGGGTTTTTTTCATAAAAGGAATTTTATTAATGATCGCCCCATTATCATGGTGGACAAAATGAGCTTCAAAAATATAATCCTTCGTTGGCATGGTTGAATCTAAGCCTTGGAAGGAATACATTGGATTTGAAAACCAAATAGGATCACTTCTGCGTTGGAATTTATAGTCTGCATCTTTTAAGGATCTTGCACTAATGAATTTTCCTGCTGCAACACGATAACTTGTGGTTCCTAGGGTGCCGATTTTAAGCGATTGATTTATTGAAAAATTAAGGTATTCATGATCAACATCACTTCCAAATATCTTGGGAATTCCTCGTTCATACATTAATGTAAAGGTTGGCCATGCTGAACCAAGTATTACTTTTCGATAGGGCTCACGCATATATTTTTGCTGCGGTGTATAACTTAAACTGAAGTCCATGATATATGCTTGGTACGAACTAAAATCAGTTGGTTCATTATTAGGGATCACATCGTCTAATATGGTTGCAAAGTTATATCCCTTTAACGATCTTCTTTCAGCGAAACTCGCCTCTGTACCAAAATAGAGCCCGTTTAATAACTCATACTCGAATGAAAAACTCATACTTGTTGCCTCAATGAAGTTTTCACGTTTATAGACTTGTGTTATAGCGTCGAAACCTCTAATAACATCAAAATCGTGGTTGATGGAAGCGCGTATATACCCAAAATGGAAGGGGTCAAATTTATATTTCCACCATGAATCCCCTTTGATATCACCGTTTAAAATACCATAAGAAATTCTTGTATAGGCATCTAAGGTTCGCTCGTCCTTCCATTTTTTAAAATAATCGATACTTGGTGTAATCCTCGGGCCAGCAATGAATACAGGTTGGATGAGCGTGGCTAATGAACCCAATGACCATTGGGTTTTCTTAAACCTGTTTCTATGCTCAACCCCAAACCAAAGTACTTTTAATACAGTTATTTTATTAAAAATTGCATCAATTGAATCTAAGTATTCCACCCGATTCCTTGCATCTTTTACGCTGTCTTTGATAATGATGAAGCGTTGTTCTTCTTGGGTCAGACTTGCAGGTCTGTTGTCTTTCCAAAACAAGGAGTCTTTTTCATAGGCTTCTTTTGTCGTAACGGCTAATTCAGTACTGAAAAATTTACGGTCAAATTTTGGATCAAAATTGTAGTTGCTAAAAATGGCCTCCGTTTTGTAATCCGAGGCCTCTGATTTATATTTTACGTTGTATGTTAAAACCTGTTTTGTTAACAAGCAAATACTATCTCCAGGATGATCATATTCTTGATAAATTTTAAAATTATCATAGACCAAGAGGTTGCCCTTACTCATGTTCAACTCCAATTTTTGGATTAACCACAGGGAATCAATTACCCAAATGTACCCTTCTAATGTTGTGGTAGCCATATTTCTAGGGCTGATTTTTATTTTGGAGATAATCTGGCCATTTTCCTCACTTTTACTCTCCAATTTATAACGATATGATAGTATGCCAGGTGTGGAAATAGGCGAACTAACGGGGGTTTGGTGCAGGTCATCCAAATGTAATAAATTTTGAAAGAAATTGAAATTTGATTTCACAGTGGTTGTGTAATAAAGCGTCTTTGCACTTCCCCTCAAGGTATACGCATTCCTTATTTCTTTTACTTTATTGCCCGGTGCATAATTACGCGTTAGCTGAACTTCCACCAAATTCATTTTGTTGGCATCCTCATTTTTTTCTTTTTCTTCGAACGATGGTTCTCGCGTGTCATCCTCTTTTTTTGGATTCTCCTTAACGATTATTTTTTCGCTAGCTTTTATATAAACATCGACAATATGAGGGTAATTCCATTGATTAATTTGGTCTCTTTTATTAACGACCTTCAGCATAATGTCCCTTCCAGGATTGGCTTTTTTTACACTAACATCAATGGTAGCAAAGTCTTTAATTCGAGAAGAAAAAAGTTGAAAGTCGCGGGTAATATCAAGGTCTGAAATTGAAATGTAAGTTTCGCGTTCATCAAATCCTAAAGCATTAAAAATTAAAAAATATTCTCCCGGCATTAAAGCCATTTCATATTGCCCATTTGTATTGGCAACGGTCCGCATTTCCGCGGCATTTTTTACAAAAACTTTTACATTTGGGATGGGAGAGTTATTTTCGTCCGTCACTATACCGCGTACAAATAGCTGCGCATTAACAGCATTTATAAGGAGGAGAAATGAAAAAAGGAGAAAATATTTCATTTATAAGAATTCTGAAAATTGAGTTGTATTAAATATTATGCCGTTTTTGAATTTTCTTGCTCTTTCAAAAATTTTGCATGATTTTCAAAACGTTTCATCATCCAACGTTTTAAAAAAAACATTCCAAAAGCAAGGGCAACCATCCAATAATAAGAACCCCAGCGATTGAATCCCTGAGTAAAGCTATTGTAGGTTACAATAAAGCATAGTACAATGCCCAAACCAAGCCAAAAATATTTCATTATCTTATTGTAGATTGCCATAGTAATTAATTTATTTCTTCTTCTTTTTTAATTTTTATTTTGCCTCGAGGTTTCAATATTTCGTAACGACTAAAATCTTGTTTCGTTTTTAATCCCTCACCGTAAAATACGCCATCGGGTGCTTTTACAATAACCTGTGCGGGTGTAAAGATACTACTGTCTTTTTGATTCCAATATAAAACCTCCGTTTCTAAAGTCTGTTTTTTTTTGTAATTGTATAAACGCACAGAATCTTTTACCATTAGTAGACCTTTAGCATAATTTATTTCGCCATACAAAGCGGTCAGTGTTGATAGTATTTCTCCCTTTTCCGAGAAAAAGTTTACCCGCAGGCTGTCTAGCAATTTGGTAATCTTTTCAGGTTTTTGCATCGTTTCGGCATAGGCAGCCATTAATTCAACGCGTGCATATCCTGAATCCGAATAAACCATTTTCAGGTCATAAATGGTTTCGTCGGGTGACTTGGGATTGAAGGTTACTTTTGCAATAGTAGTTGGGTCGTTTTCACAAGAAAACAGGGTTAAAAACAAAACGGCTATACAAAAAGTTGAAAATTTCAATTTTATTTTTTTTAATCCAATTTTCGTTTTCTAAACCAACGTTCAAAACTAGCTGGAGATAATATAATCCCAAAATTAATACCTATGTAATTTTCTCCTAAACTTCCTGCAGCGAAGGTGGATCGTTGGCCAGCGCTAAGACTAAGATTAATACTTGAGAGTGACTGTTGCGCAAGAATTGGAATGCCGAAGCCAAGTGAAATTCCTCGGTCAATATATTGTACACCATTTTGGAAATAGGGTAGTTTGTCGTAATATCCTCCTAAGCGATAGGTTAATTTATCAAGTGCTTTTAGCGAGGCGATGTTTTCGTAAATTTTTGTTTCTGGAGAATATTGAATCCCAAAACCGAAATGAGTTCCCTTGTTTGAATGCCATGCAGGCACTAATGAGTCAAAATCATTCGACACGCTATTTTTCACACTGTAAGAAGCTGTTATCATTAAACTGGGGTGGAGGGTTTTGTTTTTTCTTTTCTGAACACCTAACAAAATAATTTGTGATAGCCCGACACTATAGTTTAACTTAGATACGATATGCCCTTTGGAAAAAGAGCTGCTCAAAGTATCGTAGCTAACTGGCGCAAATATATTCGTTGATGTGTAAAAAGAGGTGGTATAGTTAGCATTATAGCGTTGCGCTGGCTCAACTATTCCCCCGAAAATTAGCGAATATTTTTTACCGATTAATTGTTTGTAGTTCATTCCTAGTGTATACTGAAATGCTTTTATTCCAATTTCAGTGCTGTTTAGGCCCCCAGACAAGGAGTTATTATCAATTAATAAACTCATTCGGTCGTTGTTTAGTGTGCCAAATAAATAGCCAGCATTAAAACCGAATGACAAACTGCTTTTTTCAGTTAGAATAGGCGCATAGGAAAAGCCAACAAATAAATTATTTACGGTTCCTTTTCCAGCATAGGTATATTTAAGGGAGTCTACGCCTGTAAAAATCCGTTCACTGATTTCATATCCTTTTTTAGCAAATGGCTTTAGTCCAAACGCAAGACCCATCCGTGACTTAATTTTGAATCCTAATGCGAAATGGTCGACCATCGCCACCGTTGAACTAGCTGTTGCATTGTTTTGTGTATAGTTGGAAATTCTGCTGTTAATTCCTAGGGATAAAAGGGTGTTCCCGGTACTTAAACTACTGTAGCTGGCAGGGTTAAAATAATTTAATTGACTTGAATCGTAATAGGCATCATACCCCTTGCCCAAACAATCATAGATGGCGTGTGAATTTTGTCCTAACTCTCCAATACCAAAATTTGATAGTGGATGAGAGGTAAGGTTTTGTCCCATTACATTAGTCAAGCAAAAAAAACAAAAGAATAAATTAAGGATGAAGCGCATTGAATAAATATATTTCGTGGATACCTTTTAATGTCAAATTTTCGTCTGCAAAGATGTTGTTTTTTTGCTCTAAATCAAAATGATGAGCGTCGCCACCTGTAATAAAGATCGTAATGTTAGGGTCTAATTTTCGATAGTTCTCAATTCGCCAAGCAATTTCCCCTTTAATTCCACCAAGTACGCCTGCAAACACGGATGATTCTGTTGAGTTCCCATATAGGTCAAAAGTTGGATATGGTGCAGTTAGCAAGGGTAAAAGAGCCGTGTAATCATTCAATGATTTTAGCCGCAATGAAATTCCTGGAGAAATGGATCCACCCAAATAAATAAATTCGGAATTTAGATAGTCAAATTTCACGCAAGTACCAATATCAATGGCGAGTCCCCCACCTAAATTATCCTTCTTGTTTAATGCTGCGTGCATACCCGAAACATTACAGAGGCGATCTGCCCCAAGATTTCCTTGGTAACTATTTGTAAAAGGTAGTGATGACTGAGGTGTTATTTCATAAATAGCGGATTGATTCCTTAGCTTCTGCGCAAAATCATCTTCTCGAACAGATGCTAATACGATTGGATACTCTGAAGAAAGCTTGGTAGAAAGCGTTTCAAATGAATCAAATCGTTGTATTTCTTGAAGTTCATTTTGCTTAAAAACGCCGAGTTTAATCGCCGTATTTCCAGCATCAATACACTGTATGATTTCATCCATCGTATTACAAAGATACGTCCAATCAGCCTTGATTTCATGATAAAAAGAAAGAATATCCGAAATTTGGCTTGATAAAATATAAAAAAGTAGTAAATTCGCACCCACAATTAGGCTGGTACCTTAGCTCAGTTGGTAGAGCAAAGGACTGAAAATCCTTGTGTCCCTGGTTCGATTCCTGGAGGTAC
>CAMCQW010000113.1 GCA_945877045.1 Chryseobacterium gleum | reverse complement strand
TCAACCTATGTTGACCCATTGCCTATGCTTTGTGATGCCGTAGATGGGCGCATACATACCAACTTTATGCAGACCGTTACAGCTACGGGTAGATTAAGTTCGAACAATCCGAATCTTCAGAACATTCCTGTTCGTTCAGCAAAAGGACGGGAAATTAGGCGGACATTTGTTGCAAGGGATGCTGAATTTAAACTTATGGCAGTAGATTATTCTCAAATAGAATTAAGAATTATTGCTGCTCTAAGTGAGGACGAAACCATGATTTCAGCTTTTAAGGCGGGGCTCGACATTCACACTGCTACGGCATCCAATGTGTTTAAAACCCCTTTAGCAGAGGTGACAAGAGATCAGCGTAGCGCAGCCAAAGCGGTAAATTTTGGGATTATTTATGGACAATCCGCTTTTGGTCTTGCACAAAATCTTTCTATTTCCAGAACAGAAGCGAAAACAATCATTGATAGTTATTTTGAGCAATTTAAAACGATTAAAACCTACATGGAAAAAGTGGTTTCAGATGCTCGGGAGCTAGGCTATGTTGAAACTATAATGAAGCGCAGAAGGTATTTGCCAGACATTAATTCTACCAATGCTATTGTCCGTGGATTTGCGGAAAGAAATGCGGTCAACGCACCGATTCAAGGGTCTGCCGCTGACATTATTAAAATGGCCATGATTGCCGTTCATAAAGCTATGAAATCCGAAAATGTGAAGTCTAAAATGATTCTTCAAGTGCACGATGAATTGGTTTTTGATGTACATGTGTCCGAAGAAATAATGATGCAATTGCTGGTTAAATCTGCGATGGAGAATGCTATTGACCTAATCGTTCCGATGGAAGTAGAATTAAAACTTGCACAAAATTGGCTAGAGGCCCATTAAATTATTGCTATGAAAAACATTGTTTTATTTGCTTTTATTTCATTCTTGCTTTTTGCTTGTAATAAACCTATTTATGATTATAGAAGTAAATATGTTGGGACATACGAAGTGATTCAATATAATCAGAGCTGGATAATGGGACAAGCATATTCCTATGACACGAGTTATTATGATATAAAAGTAGAACGTTCGGATGAAAAATATTATGTGAATTTTATCTCTGATAATGGGGAAACAAGCTATCTTTTAGAAAAAGACGGGACGATACATTATAAAAGTCCTGATTGGCATTACCAAATTGAAGGGGGTTTTCTTACAAAATCAAAATTTACGCTAACTGGTGGTTATTTTGGCTTAGGGGGAGGAACTTCTTTTACAGCTACCGGGAATAAAACAAAATGATAGAAAAACACATTGAATTGGTTAATTTTGACAAATGAATAAGAAGAAGGGAATTGCCATTCTAGGCTCCACAGGTTCCATTGGGACGCAGACATTAGAAGTGATTGAAGCTTATCCAGACTATTTTGATTTACAAGTAATCACTGCCCATAACAATGTTGATTTACTGATAAAACAGGCACTAAAGTTTCATCCCAACACGGTCGTTATTTCCAATGAAAGTCATTATAAAAAGTTAAAAGAGGCCTTGTGGAATGAAGACATACATATTTATGCTGGAGAGGACGCGCTGTGCCAAGTGGTTGAGTCAACAGACGTTGATATCGTTCTCACTGCCTTAGTTGGTTATGCCGGCTTACGACCAACCATATCAGCTATTAATGCAAAGAAATCTATTGCCTTAGCCAATAAAGAAACATTGGTGGTTGCAGGTGAATTAATAACGCAACTGGCAAAAGAAAATGGAGTGCCCATCTTTCCTGTAGATTCGGAACATTCAGCTATCTTTCAATGTTTAGTTGGTGAGTTTCATAACCCAATTGAGAAAATTTACCTTACGGCATCGGGAGGACCATTTCGAGGATATTCTATCGATCAACTTTCAAAAGTAACCTTAGAACAAGCATTGAAACATCCGAATTGGTCGATGGGAGCAAAAATAACCATCGATTCTGCTTCTTTGATGAATAAAGGATTAGAAGTGATTGAGGCCAAATGGTTATTTAACTTACAAAGCCATCAAATAGATGTAATTGTACACCCACAATCCATCGTTCATTCCCTTGTTCAAT
Organism: Chryseobacterium gleum; assembly: GCA_945877045.1. Classification (GTDB taxonomy): domain Bacteria; phylum Bacteroidota; class Bacteroidia; order Flavobacteriales_D; family Crocinitomicaceae; genus UBA952. The sequence goes on along the minus strand of CAMCQW010000113.1, from coordinate 4,430 downwards.
TTGAAGACGGGAGCATGAAGGCTCAAATGGGCTTGCCTGACATGAAATTACCCATCCAATTTGCACTTACCTATCCCCAACGGCTCAAAACAGATTTTCCTCGCTTTAATTTTATGGACTATCCCAATTTAACCTTTGAACAAGCGGATAGAAATGTCTTTAAAAATTTAGATTTAGCCTACCGAGTGATGGAAATGAAGGGCACCGCCGCCTGTGCATTAAACGCAGCAAATGAAGTGGCTGTAGCGGCATTTTTAGAAAACAAAATTTCATTTTTAGCTATTTCCGAGTTAAATGAACACGTTGTAGAGGAAATGACAAATATTCTTTCCCCAAAATACGATGATTTCGTAAGCGTAGACCTAAACGCTCGAGAAATTACCAATCAAAAAATAGAGCGCTTATGAGCATTCAAAACCTATTCGTGTTTTTTATGAGCGTATATTTTATCGCAAGTTGCCAATCCTATCACATACAGCTGCACGGTGACATTTACAAGCCATATTGCGGAGGCGCAAGACCTACAGAAGAGCAAGAAAAGGGTTTTGTGATGGCTGCTTCGAATAGCGTTTTTATTGTTTTTGACTTATCAAATAATCAAAAAAAAGCGGTAAAAAACATTAAACTGGATAGTAATGGGAATTATTTTGGTGTATTGAAAGAGGGGCGTTATGTATTACAGCAAGTAGAAAAATCTTGGTCAACAGAAACCTTAAAAAATTATTATTCCGTATCAGACACCATAAATTATCGCTATGCCGGTGAGAAAAAAATTGCGATTTGGAAAGAACAACTAGATTATGATTTTGAAGTTAAGAAAGAAACATCAAAAAGCACCTATAATTTTGTCCTCAAAGAAAGGTGTTTTGTCGGCTTAAATCCATGTTTTGAATACATTGGGCCAAAACCCCACTAGTATATTGGGGTTTATTTTCCTATTCCAAATAATACTCATTGGCAATAAAATAATCAATCATCGCTTCTTTAATAAGGTGCTGTTGTTCCCTGTCGGTAATAGCAGGAATCGCTTTTAACACCTTAAAATGTGGCCAATTTTCTTTGTCACGCCCTTCAAATTGGTAATAGCCATATGGTTCTAAAAGCGTACAAATCGCAATATGTAAAAGATCTGTTTTTTCCGCTTTTGTATAATTTTTATGCCCTTGACCCAATTCATTCACCCCTATCAAAAATAAGATCGCCTGTACATCCATCCCTCCGCCAAAAGTCATCTCAAGATGAGTTTTTAAGGCATTAAAGCGTAATTCAATATCGTAATCCATAGTACAAAAGTACAAAAGATAAAGTGATCATTAAGGAAACGTCTAGGAGAATCCTAATTCAAGTCTTCCCTGAAAAATTAATCAAAGCCGTTAAGATTTTCACTTACTATTCGATCAAGGTACAGTTTTTCGACCTTGGCTCTAGCCCAAGGCATGCGTCTCAAAAACTTTAAACTTGATTTAACACTTGGCTCGTGACTAAAACAATTTATGGGAATAAAATAAGCGAGCTTCTCCCAGCCAAATTTTTCATGGAGTTCAGTGAGCATTTTCTCGAGCGTTATCCCATGCAATGGGTTATTCGATTGGTCTTGTGGTGTAGGCATCCTAATATATACTGACAAGATAAAAAAAATTATTCATTTAACTGAATTACCCATTTTATAGACAAAAAAAAGGGGCGAAAAATCGCCCCTTTAACTAGGTATTGATACCCTTAATTTTTAACTATTCTGATTGTTTGGTTCTCTCCTTTCACAGTGAAGTTCAAGAAATAAATACCAGCACTTAAGCTCTCTATATTGATGCTACTTTCATTGCCTTTTAATGACATGATTGTCTCACCCATAATATTTGTAATGTTGCTCAAGATTGCTGATGAATTAGATACAACAGTCAAGGTTCCATTAGATGGATTTGGATAAACCGATACCACCTGGCTTGATATATCTTCGATACCAGAAATACAAGCAGCGCAAGTATTATAACATACAACGCCTAAATCAGCTATTCCAGCAACAGTATATGAACGATTCGTAAATCCTCCATTTGTTACTGTGCAAGGCTCGCCACCAACAAATTGCTCTTGAGCATTCCAACCATCTAAGGTGAACTTATATTCAATTGAACCATTTGGTAATGGAAGTGTAACATCCCAAATGCCATCCATGTTGGCGTCAGTCATTGGATTACATGATCCACACCAACCATTAAACGTACCATTTATGAAAACACCTGTAAAAGGTAGACCAACATAATTAGCCATATCTACTTTGAAAGTAACATTGCTAGCACAAGCGGTACAGCTATTGTAACAAACGGTTCCTAAAACAGCATCGCCAGTAACAGTGTACGAACGATTTGTGAATCCACCAGCAGTAACAGTACAAGACTCACCGCCAATAAATTGCTCCTCAGCATTCCAACCATCAAGTGTAAATTTGTACGCAATAGGACCCGCACCAATTGGAACTGTAACTTCCCATACACCATCCATATTTGCATCTGACATTGGATTACATGCCCCACACCAATTATTGAATGTTCCATTTACAAAAACACCTGTATAAGCAGGACCAGCGTATTGACTCATATCAACCTTAAATGTAACATTTGGTGTTGGAGGGTTAATAACTACTGTTTTTTGATAAACAAACTGCCACCATCCTGGACCAAAATTAATTTGAACAGTCATGGTATTTCCTCCGTTAGAGAAAAGTACATTGTAGGTAATAGTAGAAACAGCTCCACCAGGGCTAGTTAGCTCACCTGCATTGTGCACTTTCGCCAAGCCCAAATGAGCACCTAAACCATTAACGGTTAAGGTACCTAACACGGCATCAAAAGTATAAGTTGCTGCACCACCCGTGTGAGGAGCGACAGGCGTACCGCAACCTTCAGGAGCGCCCTGCCATGCTTCCAACCAAGTGCTTCCGTCCATGTAATGGGTCATGGCACCTCCTGGTGCAAATTTAATAGAGTCATCGAACAAACAAGCTCTAGTGGCAACATCGCCTATTGGAATGGACCACCAAGATAAATCATTCAATTGTGGACCAACAGCTAAGGCACCTGCCTGACCTGCTAATTTCCAAGTTCCCTCAATTTGGGCAGATACACCTAAAATTGGGAATGCTAAAAGAAGTAATAGTTTTTTCATAGTAAAATAATTTAAGTTAATTGTATAACAATAATAATTTAATAAAGTTCGTAGACAAATATAGTAAGAAATACAATAAGTCCCTATTTTTTTAAATTAATTGGTTAAAAAACTATTAATTAGTTATTAAGAATTTGAAATCAAGAAACTGATTGCCAATCGTTAGGGTGTAATCTCCTTGTTCAAGAACCTCCTTTCCAGTCTGATCAGCAAATTTTAGATCTTCGGGGTAAAGGTAAAAAACAAGCTCTTTACGCTCATTCGCTTGAAGGGTCACTTTCGAAAACCGTTTTAGACTTTTACCGGTAGGTACAAAGCTGGCATATTGGTCACTAAGATACAATTGTACCACCTCATCTGTTTTCTGATTACTTTCGTTTTGGATAAAAACAGAAACCCTAAGACTATCATTTTTATGCATCGTAGAATTATTAAAAGTTAGCTTAGAGTAAGTAACTTTTGAATAAGATAAGCCAAATCCAAAATCCCATTCAGGATCATACGCATCAAAAGAACCATTTTTTGATCGATCTACACTTCTTGGATGATCGTAGAATTCAATTACGCCATCATATTTTGGATACGTGTAAGGAAGTTTTCCGCTGAAATTTACCTCTCCATACATCAAATTAATTAAGGCCTCTGCACCATAATCTCCAGGCAGGTAACATTGAATAATGGCCGCCGCGCTATCAACAATATCGTGGATAATTCTTGGTCTTCCTTCTAAAAGAACAAGTACAACCTTTTTATTTTTTGCATAGGCCAACTTCGCCAATTCACGCTGTTGCGGATCTAAATTTAAACTAAGAATATCTCCCGGTTTTTCCGTAGCGGGCAGTTCTCCTAAACAAAGAACAAGAACATCTGCTTGATCGAGTATTGAATTATATTCTTTTAAGTCGGTATAAACTGTTTTTTCAAAGCCGTTTTCGTCAAGGGTTAGCGATGCCCCAGCAGCATAAAGACAATTTTCTTTCCCTAATTTTTGTTCAAACGCTTCTCTGATGGTTAAGCAGCCCTTGGTATTGTATTGTTTTTCGACTCCTTGCCAAGTATGTGTCCAAGCCCCATTTAGAAAAATTAAATTATCCGCAGTAGGACCAGCAATCATTACTTTTTGTTTTGTGTTTAAAGGAAGCGTGCCTTGATTGTTTTTCAATAAGGTTATTGATTCTGTTGCCGCTTGTTTAGCTATAATTTTAAATTTGGTTGATCCGAAATCGGGATACATCGAGAACGTTGGAATTGGATTCTTAAAAAGATCC
>CAMCQW010000112.1 GCA_945877045.1 Chryseobacterium gleum | reverse complement strand
AGAAAGAAGATGAGCATTTTATAGGAAGCTAATAATTTAAAGGCATCTAAACCAAGAACTTGAACCCAACTTTGTTTGGTGTTTTCTTTCGGGATTGGAGGGCATTTTGGTAAGCTAAGCGCATAAATCGCTAAAATAACTGCCGCTATTCCAGCAAAGTAAAATTGATTAGCAGAGGCCTTATTTCCGGTTAAATTTGTCAGCCACATGGCCGCAATAAATCCAATAGTTCCCCAAACTCGAATGGGCGGAAAGGTGCTAACAATATCTAATTTGTTTTTCGTTAATACGCTGTAGCTAATGGCATTTGAAAGCGCAATGGTTGGCATATAGAAAAGCATGGCTATTAGTATTACCCAAAAGAATGTAAGAGAATCATTTACGAAGGGGATTACCATTAAACTTATTCCTCCAAGGATATGTAACAAGGCAAATAAGCGTTCGGCATTCAAATATCGGTCGGCAACAATTCCCATTAAGCTAGGCATAAATACAGAAGAGATGCCCATGGTGGTAAAAATTGCTCCAAATTCTGTAGCGTTCCATCCTTTCGTGCTAAACCAATAATTCGCAATAGTAATCAACCAAGCTCCCCAAACAAAATATTGTAAAAAGATCATGATAATCAATCTTATTTTGATTGTCATGATATAGTTTTTGTCCAGCACTTCATTGTTTAGTGGCATCTTTTTAGTTGATTCTTTCGTTGATTTCATCCTTAAGACGAGAAGCTAATTCATAATCTTCAATGTCTATGGCGTCCTTCAATTGCTTTTTCAAGTCTTCAATACTGTATTCGTGAAATTTCAAATGATCGTCCTCATTTTCTTCCACTTCTAGTTGTTCTTCTTGCTCTTCGTCTTGATCATCTGATTCCTCGCTGCTATTCGTATTACTAACTTCTTCGAGGACTTTTTCCACGGAATAAATCGGACAAGAAAAACGAACCCCGATGGCGATAGCATCTGATGTTCGTGAATCTATTTCAGTAATCTGGCCATCCTTTTCGCAAATAATTTTAGCGTAAAAAACACCTTCAAGAAATTTATAGATAATTACCTCCGTTACTATTACGCCGTAAGAAATGCAAAAAGATTTAATAAGATCATGCGTTAAAGGTCTATTAGGAACCATTTTTTCAAGTTCAACAGCAATAGCTTGGGCCTCAAATCCACCAATTACGATGGGCAATTTTCTTTTCCCGGCAACCTCAGCTAGCGTAAGTACATAGGAGCCCGATTGTGTTTGACTATAAGTAATTCCAACGATTTCTAACTTTATCTTTTGCATAACATATTCAACTTATAGGATAAAAATACAAAATAATAATTAATTGTTTTCGGCATTAAATTTACGTACCGCTTCGGTTAACCTTGGGATTACATCAAAAGCATCACCAATAACACCATAATCAGCTGCTTTAAAAAACGGAGCTTCTTTATCTGTATTAACCACAACAATTACTTTCGAACCATTAACTCCAGCCAAATGTTGAATCGCCCCGGAAATGCCAATAGCAATATATAAATTTGGACGAATAGCGACTCCGGTCTGTCCTACATGTTCGTGATGCGGCCTCCAACCGATATCAGCAACGGGTCTCGAACAGGCAGTCGCTGCCCCTAATTCTTTTGCTAGATCTTCTATCATTCCCCAATTTTCCGGCCCTTTCATCCCTCTACCTGCAGAAACAACGAGTTCCGCTTCAGGTAATGCGATATCTCCCTCCGGCTTTTTTGTCGATAACACCTTGATTGCAGCAGAACCAAAATCACCTGATATTTCTTCAACAGTGCAGTTAGCCCCTGTAATTTCTGGCGCTACGCTATTCGGTAAAAGTGAAATTATTTTCACGGGAGAATTCACTTTTACAAATGCTATTGCTTTTCCTGAAAACACGTTTATTTTTATTGAACCATCTGCTTCCGGCAATGAGATTGCCCCAGAAACTAAACCAGCTTTAAGCCGAATAGAAACTCTTGGCGCAACTCCTTTTCCAATAAAATCATGTGAAAATAGAACGATTTCTGCCTTTAGAGATAAGGCAAATGATGAAATAAGGCGAGCCAACTGTTGCGAATCTTCACCATTGATTGATCGATTTACTAATATCGATTTCGCACCATATTGCGCGAGTATTTCTAAATCTTTAGCTGAAGCACTGCCGCATGTGATAACAACTACTTCTTCCGCTAATTTACGTGCATAACTTACTGTTTCGAGCGCAGACTTTGCTATACCATGTTGAGTTGTAATATAAACTAAAACCATAATTTGACTATTGTTTTTTAAATAACTTTTGCTTCGCTGTGCAACAATTGAACTAATTCATCCATGTTTGAAGCATCTATAATTTTAACTGCTGCTTTAGATGAAGGGGTATTATATGAAACATAGCTGGTTAATTCATCTGAATTGATAGGAGAAACAACTTGTAGTGGTTTCGTCCGTGCTGCCATAATGCCACGCATATTAGGTATGCGTTGCTCTGCCATTCCTTTGGAACAGGAAATAACAAGTGGAAGATTGACCTCAATTACTTGAACTCCACCAGCAATTTCTCTTTCGACATAAGCAGTATTTCCATTCATTTCGAGTTTTGAGGCGAGTGAAACAAAAGGGAGATCAAGGATTTCTGAAATCATACCTCCAACTTGGGAGCCATTATAATTGATTGTTTCCTTGCCAGTTAAGATTAAATCGAAAGCGCCGTCTTTTGCGAAATTAGCAATTTGGCAAGCGGTGAAATAAGCATCTTTCGGTTCGGAATCTATCCTAACCGCTTCATCAGCGCCAATAGCCAAGGCTTTTCGCATTATTGCATCATCATTAGCCGTTCCGACCGTAATAATAGTAACTTGGCCTCCAAGGGTTTCTTTTAATTCGAGCGCACGAACCAGCGCATACCATTCATCGTAAGGGTTAACAATAAATTGCACCCCGTTTTCATCAAATACTTTATTATCTTGAATAAAAGAAATTTTCGAAGTGGTGTCGGGGGATTTACTAATACAAACTAAAATCTTCATATATATGTGTTGATAGTGAACAAATTTACTGAAATATATTCAGTTGAGATTCTATAAAAGACGATAATTAAACAAAATATTCCATAAGAAAACTCGAAATAAATAGAAGTAATGCAGCTAAAAAGGTGCTTAGGGCAAGCACCTTTAATTCCGGGTCAAAATCCTTTGGTAATTCTATTTTTTTTATTTTCAATAAATGTTTAATAAAGAAAAAATAGGGTAATAATGCAATAAAATAGATCGCATTCTTATCCTTTACATATAAAGAACATAGTAAAATTGTCCAACTGATTATTCCAATAATTAGTAGTCCAATATGGTAATTCTTAGCACCATCATATCCAAATTTAACGGCTAAGGTATTTTTATTACTTAGCTTATCATTTTCTTGATCCCGCATATTATTCAGGTTGAGGACTCCAACGCTCCATACTCCAATACTTATACAGGCGAGTATTGTTTGCATGTTTAACGGATTGCCAAATAGACCAAAAGACCCAACTACACTTACGGCACCGAAGAAAATGAAGACCATTAAATCGCCTAGTCCATGGTACCCATAAGCTTTTTTACCAATGGTATACGTAATAGCGGCTATTATGCAAAGCAATGCAAGTACTCCGTAAATTAATATAGCGGATGCTGTAAGTGTTTTTGAGCAGTAATAAATTAAAAAGATAGAAGAGAGGGCACAAAGAACAACAGCTAGGAGGATTGCGCTAGTCATCGTTTTTTTTGAAATTAATCCTGACTGAACACCGCGCATAGGTCCGATGCGTTTATCCGTATCAGTACCTTTAATTGTATCTCCTAAATCATTGGCTAAATTTGAGGTGATTTGAAATAATAGTGTTGTGCTTATAGCTCCCCAAAAAAGAACGGTATCCCATTGGCCATTTATATTTGCCAATGCGAGACCAACCAGAATACCTGAAATTGATAAGGGAAGTGTTCGAAGTCTAAATGCGCTAATCCAAGTTTTTAGCAAAATCAATTTTCGAAAGTTTTTTTACGCCTTGATAAAACAATATGAAGGACAAAATTACTATTATATGTGATAAATCATTACGATCAAAATACTGATGGGGATTAATTTTAAATAATTGTAATAAAATTGTAGGGACTAAAACTAGAAATCCGATCCAAAAGTATTTAAAGTTTTCAGAAATAGTTTTCTGGTAATAGTACCCTAAATATCCTGCACAGAATCCTATGCCAAGAAAGAAATTTATGGAAGGCACTATTAAACCAAGCGCTTGATTCTTGTCAATTTCGGCATATGATAAAATCAATAATTCAATAATAAACATGAGGACTAGCTTAACATATGAAATAACATAAAGGATCTTTTTTACTTTGGGATTAGGATAAATAGAAATGAAAGCCATTTCTAGAAAGATCGAACTAATTAGTGAGCCTAACCACCCAAACCATTTCCCAAAAGCGCCTGTATAATTATACAAAAGATGCCCGAAACCTCCAACTATCATTGCTATCCCGAAGCTTATAAAAAACAAGCGCCAGTAATTATAAAACAGTACCTTGGTATTCATCTTTAGAATTTTATAGGCAAAATAAAAGCAAAAACCAGCAATTATAAGATCCCCAAAAAAACCAATAGGCTCTAGTAAATCCAAGTTAAATACTTTCCATTCTATTTTATCGTAATTACTTCCTATTCGCATTTCTTTAGTATTCGTTTTTAAATTTATTATGGTTGCTAATATCTGTTGGTTTTTATAAATTTAAGCGGTGCAAAGGTAGGGTTATATTTATATTTTTTCCTTTTTATGGGGTAAAGAGTATCGCATATTACTTTTGATTCTTTAGATGGAATGATTATTTGCCTGACCAATTTCCCTAGAATGTTCAGACAGAATGTCAGCTAATTCGATTAGGTACAGCATTTGAAGACGCAGCTATATGGGAATAAATATAAAGGAAGAAATTTCATTAAAAAACGCGGCTTATAGAGGCTTATTCATTGTTATAATGATGTGGTTGATATATTGGGCGGATTCCTTGTTTAAGGTTAATCTTCATGAATTTGGGGTACTGCCAAAGCGTATAGAAGGAATTAAAGGAATATTATTTATGCCTTTAATTCATGCGAATGATGATATTAAACACATCTTGAATAATTCTCCGGCTATATTTTTTTTAAGCACCTTACTTTTTTATTCGTACCATAAAATTGGTCTTAAGGTTTTCATTCTTTCTTGGATTTTGAGTGGATTGTTATTGTGGGCTTTTGCGGAGGACCGGGGTGTTTATCACATTGGAATGAGTGCGGTGATTTACGCTTTAGCTGGATTTCTATTTATGTCTGGGATATTGCGAAAATATTTCCCGCTTCAGGCCTTGTCCTTATTGATTGTCTTTTTATACGGCAGTATGGTTTGGGGACTTTTTCCAACCAATTTAAGAATTTCATGGGAAGGCCATTTAATGGGCTTAAGTGCCGGATTTTTTCTCGCTTTTTACTATCGTTCAAAAGGCCCTCAACGTCCAAAATTTCAATATGAAATAGAAAAAGAGTCAGGTATTGACCCGCCGGATTTGGAGGGAATCTATAACGCTAAAATAAGGGAAGAGGAAATTTTATTGGCACAAAAAGAATCAGAGAAACAAATAGTCTATGATTATATTCCTTCATCGGACAATAAAAAACCAACAATCAATCCACCTTTGGATGAAAATGAGAAATAATTTTTCCGCTTCGACTTATAAATTCTGACCAATTCTCGCCCTCCACTTCAATTTCTAAATACGAGCAGGTTTTGAGTAAGCAAGGTTCATTGATTAATTCTTGGGCAAAATCTGACAATCCGTTATTGTGTCCAATAATAAAAATATCTTGGCATTCCGGAGAAGCAATATAGTTTTCAATTTCATTAGATTCCGCCAAATACAAACTTTCAGTAATGGTAACTTCATGAAATGTTGATGCTATTTCTAAGAGTTTTAGAGTTTGTTGTGTGCGAGCAGCCGCTGAACAAAAGAGCGTTGTATTCCTCCAATCTTTTTTTGAAAGAAATAATTTCATTTCAGCAACTTGTCTCAAACCCTTGGCATTTAATTCGCGATCAAAATCTTTTCCGCTTGGAGAAAGCACTTCTGTCTTTGCGTGTCTTAATAAATGGATTTTCAAAGGAGTCTATTTTTTGTCATGAAATTATTTAACTTCTCGAAATAGGGTAGTGTAAGGTTTTCTTCTAGAATAGTTAGGTGTTCGATGCGGTGGCAATCGGTTCCTATGAAATCAAATTCGCAAGCATCAACGAGCATTTCAGCTTGTTTCTTTATTTCCATGCCATAATGCCCGGTGAGAGAAAGCAAATTGACTTGAATATTCACGCCTCTTTTCCGCCATTCGGCTGCCTTTTTTATTGAGCCAAGAAAATAATTATACCGTTCGAAATGAGCGACAATAGGTTTGTATCCAGCCTTCATTAATTCATCAAATAGTACATCTACAAAAGTCGGAGTATGATAAAATG
>CAMCQW010000111.1 GCA_945877045.1 Chryseobacterium gleum | reverse complement strand
CTGATACAAAAAAGAAAATGAAGAAAAATATTCTTAAAAACCAACTAAATTTTGAATTCATAATATATAAAATTTGTGAATACTCTCCTTACTTTAGGATAGATATAATGCAAATAAAGCGATTTATTTTGTAATAATTTAAACTATTAATAATTAGACATATAAATATACTTGATTATTATAATCAAATAAAATAATAAACACGATTTTAATTGTATATGTTAGTATAAGTTGTTAATTTCACGTAATTATTTTTCAAAAAACCTAGACTATAATGCAACGTTTTTTATTTCAAACTTCTTTTTATCTATTTTCATTAGTAATATTCAACGTCACATTCGCACAAAATAGTGCAGTTCATAAAGGCATATACAGTATATACGAAACCGTAAATTATCAAACCACATTAAAGCAAACCATAGCTTCGTCTGGTTTTAATGAAAGCTATAATGCTGAAATCTGTTCATATCCCTCTATAAAGTTAGGTTACTCTATTACAGCATGGGGGAATCTAGGTTTCACCGATTGGACTGTATGGGGCGTTGATTTTGGTGCCGGTATTTCTTACAGCAAATCGAGAATGAATGGTTTTCAAGATAGTATCAATAGTATTACCTATCCTGTTTTTCAAAATCCAGTACAAAACAATCAAACATTCTTTAATTTTTATCAAACTGGAAATCAATGCCAGATTGATGATTATGGGATCAACTTACATTTTGATATTGGGACTATTTTGTACGTTGGAGCAGAAATTGATGCAGGCCCATCTAGGATTCGATTTACTGACAACCGAATACAAGGCCAACAAGTAAAAAGTGTTGGGTGGTTTGCTAATACAAGACTTCAAGGTGGCTTGAGTATCCCTCTTCCGTTTAGAGTTGATTCTTATTTTAAATTGAATTGTAAAGTTTACGGTATATTTTATGGCTGGTCGGCCAGGTATTATAAACTTGACTGGACCTCGGACGATAAAAAAATGAAGAATTTTAGTGTCTTAGACACCAAAGGTCAACCCTTAGGTCTCGGTTTTTCTCTTACATTTTTATTTAATAATTAATTAATACAAAAATGGTTATGAGAAATCACATTGCAGTCAGTATAATAATTTTATGTTCCCACTCCCTTTTTGCCCAATTCGCATCAGACAATTTTGATTGGTCTACTGTAAATTGGTCTAGCTCTAGCAATGGCAGTTCTGCCAATCTTTTGGAAGTTGCCAATACTAATTATTCAATTGATAATAATTCGCTTCAGGTGGTTCATTATGATGTAAATAATCAAAGTGGAAATTATTCTCAAGGATATTCCTTTGGAAATTCTGAAGAATCGGCGATTAGATATCGTTACTTTCAATCATTGGATCAATTCAATGTTGTATTGAAATTTGATTGGAGATGCAACGGGGAAAGTGAACGTGATTTTGGGACCTTGTATTACAGTACGGATGCCTTGAATTGGGAAAAATTAAAAACTTATCAATCAGGAAATGGAGCTCAAACTCAAAACGAATCGCTACTATTGCCCAAATGTTTAGAAAATACGGGGTTTTATATAGGTTTTTCATTTATTGCAGACAACTCATTTAATTTTCAGCCGGGAATTGTAATAGACAATATAGAATTGTGGGGTAATTATTGCCCATCAAATAACAAACCCCCAACTCCTATTAATCAAGGGACTGTAGTGAAATGTTATAACAATCGAGATGCTGTGCCGCTTTCTGCAACTACTAGCACTGGTAATTTACGCTGGTATGCAAGTGCAAATGGCTGTGCGGAATATCTGCATGAAGGTCTAAATTATTACACATTACCGACTGAAAACAAAACCTTTTATGTTACCAGTTTTAATGGAAATAATGGATGTGAATCAACTAATAGACTAGCTGTTAATTTAATTACACTGCCGCTTCCAGTGATTTATGTCGACACCATAATAAACGCCACGCTGGGAGGTGATGGAGCAGTTGCAATTAGCGTTAGTGGTACTGGACCATTTTTTTATTTTTGGTCTTTGAATAATGATTCAACATTCATGGAGAATACGCAAGACCTCTCAGGAATTGAGGAAGGGAACTACCAATTATTCGTATATGATAATAACAATTGCAAGGATTCGGTTCGAGTAGTGGTTTTATCTAAAGCAGAATTAAATATTCCTGAAGGCTTATCACCAAACGGAGATGGTTATAATGATGATTGGAAAATTAGTGGAATCGATCAATGGACAGATTATGTTGTTGAATTGCGAAATATTCGCGGTGAATTAGTCTATAAGCAAGATGCAACTGATAATCCATCTTATGTTCCCTTTGATGGTTTGAACCAAAAAGGGGAAAAACTCCCACCTGGAGACTACACCTATATTTTGCGTTCTAAATATAGAAAAAAGAAGTATTCTGGAATATTAAGCATAAAATATGACTAAGAAAATAACTAAAACAATAATTTTGTTGGTCGCTTTGTTTATTGTACAGGGAGCATTTGGACAGCAACGGTTTTTAAATAATCAACGCTTGTGGAATGATATGATGTTTAATCCTGCAAAGATTTTAGAAACCCAAGGCTTAGCAATCTACGCAAATCACAGACAACAGTATTATAATATGGGTTCGCAATCTCCCTACCTTTTTATAATTGGAGGTAAAGCAAATCTACCCACCCACTATTCGCAAAATATGTTGTATTCAGATGACAAAAAAAAAATAAAAAGTATTTATAATTATGCTATTGGTGGATATTATATTCATTCTTACACAGGCGGTGTCTACGATCAAAATGAGATTTGCGGACAATTTGGAATTCAATTAAAACTCAATCAGAAATTAGTGAACCCAACTAATTTCGATCAATTGAATTTTGGCATTTCTGTAAAAGGAATAAACAATCGATACAGAGGTAATAGTATTTTTAATCTTTATGACCTAAATGACCCACAATTTACAGGTGTGCAGGTTACAAATAAATTCGCCTTTAGTGTAATGCCAGGTATTCAATACATTAACAAATCAATTGCATTGGATGCTGTTTATACATTTGGACCAAAGGATCAGCAATTTGGAAGTATAACTATTATGGGAAGTCAAAATTTAGATAACTATTTTAATCGCTTAGCTTTCAGAGTGAACTACTTTGGTAATCCGAATTGTCAAATTGCAGTTAATAAAATACAAGAATTATCTTGGGGTACAAATAAATCTTGGGCTATTAATTATGGAGTAAATTTATTTATTGGGGCAAAGTTTGTGTCTAGTTCTTCGGTGTTTACAAACCCAGGAATATATCTTGGCTTAATTTACAAAACAATTGGAAGAGATAGAAAAATTGGTAAGTTAGCTAAATCTCCATTACGGTATAATTCTTTTACAGGGTGCATAAATATTTTTGATGGAAATCTAAGTACAATTGCATTAGGGCCATCTGCAGAGTTAGGTTTAATGTATCAAAGAAATACGAAGATATGTGAATGTGACCGCATGTATGATCAGTTTTCCGTACTTAGCAACAAAAAAGGCAATTTAGCGGAATTGAAGGCAATTGAAAATACCTTTTCTAAGAACTGTAAAACAGACACCTACGAAAATTCATTTATGGAATTTAGCCAAAGAATGAGACAAACAATTAAAGAAAAAGAAGAGGAATTAAATGCAAATGTTGCAACAGAGCTTGCAACATGTACTATTGGAGATCAAGAATGGTATTGTAAAAACCTCGATATCTATTCAAATTTAGGTGTTAGTCTAATAACAAGTGAAGCAGAATGGAAAAAAAAGTCGCCAAAAAGTGCATGTTGTTGCTACCTAGAGTTTAAAGAAAGTAATAAAAAGTATGGTCTATTTTATAATGCTGCTGCATTAAAACTTATTTCCAACAGCGGAGAACTAAAAGACTTCAGGGTGGCTAATAATAATGATTGGGACAAACTAGTTGAAAATGCTAAAAAAAATAGAACGATCAATCAATTGTATAACTGCGATGGCAAGACAAACTCCGCCTTTAATTTATTCCCCACAGGTTATTATGATGAAGAGTGGTTTACACCGGAAATGGACCCATCAATGGCCTATTGGATGGGTGAAGAGAGTGTTAAATTTCTTTACTGTAACGAGAAAGAGAATCCAACCACAGATATTCTTTTTAGTGAAATGGAAGATCGAATTAAATACTGTGCGTTCCTCATTAGAATCATAAAGAAATAACACGGTTCTTGTGCAAGAAAAAGTTATTTTTTACGAATAATATTCGTTAAAATTAACTTGGTACTCTAATGCTATAATTTTCTATTACCTTTATAAAAAAAAGTCATGAAAAACATATTCTTCTCTGTTTCAATCTGTTTGTCAACTGTATTGTTTTGTCATAGTGCAAAAAATAGTACATGCGAAACTTCGTCAAATTTTAGCGAAAACAACAATGTGAATTTATTTGTTGAATCAGCATGTCTTTCAGATCCAGGAGAGGTAATATACTTCGATGATTTCACAACTGATAAAGGGTTGAAAAGCAACTATCAAGATAATATAGGAACCTATTACTATAAGTATTTTGAATTAAGTTGCACTTCACCTACTGATTTTGGCTTGCTTGATTTAAATAAAGTTATTAATCAAAAGAAAGACTTTCAAATTGAGGTAACTTTTCAGACTATTGATAATGGTCCAAAATCCTCTTTTGGAGGAGGAGTATTTTGGGGAAAAACGGATAATAGTTTTGAAGAATTCTACTTTTTTATGATTAATGAAGGTCATTATTCTATCGGAGAATATAAGAATGGTAAATGGAATAATTCGATTAAGGCCCTTACCTTTTTACCTAATCTAAAGCCCTCAGAATTCAATAAACTAAGCATCCGAAAAATCAAGGGCACTTATTATTTTTTTATCAACGACAAACAGGTACATACCTGCCCATTTACATCCTTTCACGGCCTTGATAATACTGTCTGTTCTGGCCCTTCTACAATGATCAGAATTTCTAAGATTAATATATCCTATTTAGTTCCTCCTTACAATGATAGCAATGGCAATGGAAGCGCCACAGAGAATAATGACAATGAAAGCGACCGAGAGAATATTACAATTGACCCAGTAAATACATCGATAAGCAACCCAATCAGCTCTTCGTTGAGTGAATATATTTACAATGAAATACCTGCAGGGGTGCAATTGGTTCGTTCAGAAGCTGAATGGTTGAAACTTTCACCTGAAAAGGCTTGTTGCTGTTATCCAGAATTTAATGACGAGAATAAATCGCTCGGTTTGCTCTATAACTATAAGGCTTATGAAAAAATAGTTGTTTTATTAAGTGCAAACAATTCCGGAATGAAAGTATGTTCAAAAGAACAATGGAAGGAGCTAATTGCTAAATGTAATAGCGACCGAAACAACATTAATACGCTTCAATTAAATTCATATCCGGGATATTATGATGAAGATTGGTATTCCCCAAAAGATCTTTTTTCAGGATATTGGCTAGACGAACATACATTAATTTCCTTTTCTAATGAAAACTACGGCGAACCAATGATAGATGATAACATAATTAATGACGAAACTGAAGATTCTTATCGACAAAGTTTAGCTGCTTTTTCGATTAGACTTTCAAAATCAGAAAATAATTTGTGTGGAGAACAAAAATGGCTTAACGAGCCACTATTAGAACGAGGAAAAGGTAATTCAATTAAATTTATTTCAAATGCTTCCGATTGGGATAAACAAACTGAATTAACAGCTTGTTGCGCTTACCTTGATTTTGATTTTAGCAATGATAAATACGGATTAGTATACAATAAATTAGCTTATGATCAACTATTAGCAGATAAAGATGAAGTGTTAAAGAATCAAGGATACCGAGTTGCTACAGAAAAAGACTGGCAAGCACTAATTACATGTTGTACAAAACAGGGCTCATTAGCTAATCTATATAATTGTGAAGGTGATAATTACGATGGATTTAATTTGGAACCCAATGGTTTTTATGGGGATACTGGTTGGACTTTACCAGAGTTTGGTATGAGTTACTTTTGGGTTGGAGAGAAGGGCACCACAACGGTATATCGATTTGAATGTGAAACAAAAAGTGGGTATTACTCAACAAATGGTAGGGGTAAAAATGGCTTTATGATTCGCTTAGTCAAAATAACGCCTTAATCAAACAACTCACCTGAGGCACATTTGTTTTTTATGCTTTATCCTGTTTTTATCTCTGAATCATAATTCTCAGCGAGATAATTAGTTTACATACTAAACCTTAGCAAGCAATAATTCAACTTCAAATAAAGCGTCACGGATTATAATTATCAACTAAAAGGATGTAGATTTGTTTGAAACAGCATTAAAAAGCAATAAGTAAAAACGATGATCGGTCAAGAATTAGGTAATTATAAGTTTCTTTCTATCCTCGGTGAAGGAGGTATGGCAATAGTTTATCTTGCAGAAAATACCATGTTGAGTGATCTAGTTGCTATTAAAATGCTTAAGAATGATTTTGTTAATAACAAAAATATTCGAATGCGATTTTTGGATGAAGCCAAAAAGATGG
>CAMCQW010000110.1 GCA_945877045.1 Chryseobacterium gleum | reverse complement strand
AAGCTGAAGATCGCAAAAAAGAATTATTGGATTTCATCTCTAGGTTTTCTGCCAATGCAGCAAAATCTAAGCAAGCGACCAGCAGAAGGAAAATGCTCGACAACCTAGACTTGGAAGAGATTCAGCCATCCTCCAGAAAATATCCAGGCATTACATTTCATCAAGAAAGAGATGCAGGGAATCAAATCCTTTCAATTAATGACTTATCAAAATCAATTGATGGGAAAAGTTTATTTAAAGATCTAACTATCACGGTTAACAAAGGAGATAAGATCGCCTTTATTTCTAAAAATTCATTGGCATTAACTACCTTTTTTGAGATATTAAACAATAAGATTAAAGCTGATTCTGGCGAATTTACTTTTGGAACAACCATCACTACCGCCTACATGCCCAACGACAATCACCACTTTTTTTCCAGTAAAATATCCTTGATAGATTGGCTACGACAATATGCTTTAACCGATGAGGAACGGGAAGATGTAAACCTACGCACCTTTTTAGGTCGCATGCTTTTCACAGGGGAAGAAGCGTTAAAATCCGCGATGGTTATTTCTGGAGGTGAAAAAGTGAGGTGCATGCTTTCTAAAATGATGCTTGCCAAAGGAAACCTATTAATGATGGATGAGCCCACAAACCACTTGGATTTGGAATCCATTACGGCCTTAAATAATGCCATGAAAGAATTTCAAGGGACCTTGCTCTTTACTTCACATGACCACGAACTAGTAAATACCGTAGCCAATAGAATTATTGAATTAACGCCGAATGGTATTATTGACAAAATGATGCCGTACGATGAGTATTTAGCGGACACCAAGATAGTAGAATTACAAAGTACTTTATATTAATTTTCAGCGATTGAAAACAATAAATTATAAAATTGTTAGTGATCACATTAGTAGTAAGTTACTTCAGGTAACCGTTAGCTTTCCTACAAATGAATCAGAAACATTGATCCACCTACCAGCATGGAGACCTGGGAGATATGAATTAGGAAACTTCGCTAAGAATATAAAAAACTTCATCGTTTTTGATGATACCAAGAAAAAGTGCGTGTTTTTCAAAACTAACAAAGACACTTGGTTGGTAAAAACGGAGCACACAAAATCCATTACCGTTCAATATAACTATTATGCGAATGAATTAAATGCAGGATCCACCTTTATCGATTCGGAGTTAATCTACGTGAATCCGGTAAATTGTTTGGTCTACATCGATGCATTAATTGATCATCCCATTTCCATTTCAGTTACGAATAAGTCTAATTGGCAAATTGCTACTTCGATGAAAAACATAGATGGCGTACTACATGCCACTAATTTTGATGAATTGGTAGACTCCCCTTTCATTGTTTCGCCTAATCTACAATCAGAAAGTTATACGCTAAACTCGATTGTTTTTACTATTTGGATTAATGGGCATAAACGAATAGACTGGCAAACGATCATCAATGATTTCAAAAAATTCACCCAACATCAATTGGAAGCCTTCGGAGAATTTCCAGCTGACAAATATGAATTTTTAATTTTCAGTCTACCGAATCAAGCCTATCATGGGGTGGAGCATTTAAAATCGACTGTAATTACTTTAGGTCCATCGCATGCGCTCTTCAACTCACTTTACAACGAATTATTAGGTGTTTCTTCCCATGAATTATACCATGCATGGAACATCAAAAGTATTCGTCCTGCGGAAATGCTGCCCTACAATTTAAAAGCGGAGAATTATTCTACTTTGGGCTATATCTATGAAGGAATCACCACCTATATGGGCGATCTTTTCTTATTAAAAAGCGGCGTTTTCAACCTTGAAACATACTTAGAACAATTTAGTCAACAAGTTCAAAAGCATCTAGATAATCCGGGTAGATTTAATTATTCAGTAGCTGAATCTTCCCATGATACTTGGTTGGATGGCTATGTCCCAGGAGTACCTGGTAGAAAAGTATCGATTTATACCGAGGGATGTTTATTGGCTTTTTGTGCCGACATACTTATTCGACAAGCAACTAATAATAAGCATGGATTAGACGAAGTGATGAAGCGTTTATACTTCGATTTTGCACTTAAAGGGATAGGAATTACAGAGAAAGATTATCAATACCTACTAGAAAATATTTCCGGTATTTCCTTCCAATCTTACTTCGACGATTATGTAAATGGGACGCACAATTACGAAAGTATTTTGATAGACTGCCTAGAATACGTAGGTTTATCGCTTCACCAAAATCAACTTGCATCCTATAGTCAATCGAGGCTAGGATTGAGATTTACTAAATCCAATAACGGAATTTTAGTAAGTGAAATTTACCCTGGAAGTCCTGCCGATATTGCCGGAATTTGTCTTAATGATCAAGTAATCGCCCTGAACGAAATTCAGATCAATAACGATTTCGATGCGCTCTTAGAATACATGGAATTCGATGAGAAGAAATTAATCCTCCTTCGAAACAAAAAAATCACTTTTGTAACACTTCCCGAGGTAAACCGCTATTTCTACCAAAAACATAGCGTATCACTTCAAAACAAACTAAGTCCCAACCAACAAAAAGCATTGGCGCATTGGGGAAAAGAAGGCGTGAATTTTTAGTTGCTGTCCAAAACAAGTCCTTTAGTAACTTTTCTTTCTTTTCTTTTGGAAAAATTGCCATTTCGAAAGATTTCTTTTACTAAATTTGATAAAAAAAAATAATGAAATTAATCTACACCTTCGCTTTTCTTATTCCATTTTTAGCAGCAGCGCAGTCATTTACAAGTGCCAATGAACCTTCAATTGGGGGTTTACAATCTTTATTCCTCTGTGATTCCAATACAAATTCATATGAATCAACGGTTGGTAATGGCGTAACTTGGGATTATTCGCAACTGGCTGGAATTTTTGGTGTTGTTAAAGATGTACAAATTCAAGATGCGACGTTAGATCCCAATTTTGCTGCATTCAACGGTTCGCAAAAAGTAATGTCCATCGGCACTACCCTATCTACTTTTTTCTCTTCTACTCCTAACGACCGAACTTCTCAAGGTTTTGTGTTTAACGAAGTAAGTCTAGGAAGCGTGGTTGCCAGTTGGTCGGTAGACCCTGAAAACTTAATGGCTTATCCTTTTGCATTGGGGAATAATATCAACGACGTTTTTAGCGGGACCATAACTAGCGCTGCAACGGGCGTTCTTTCTGCACAAGGAATTAGTACAAGTTCTGCAGACGGATCTGGAACATTGCTATTGCCAAATGGCGGTACATATACAAATGTGCTTCGTTACCATTTACGTGATAGCGCCTCTGCCGTAATTTTTGGAACACCGGTTAGTTTTGTTAGAAATGAATACGAGTATTATGATCTAGCCACAAGCAACTTGCCAATCTTTATCTATACACGGATAAAAGTAGTTTCAGCCTTACTGAACAATACAAGTACCTTGGTGCTTAGCAAAGACCAACCCACTACATTTGTGGGCGTGAATGAGTTGGCTAATCAAGCATTTTCAATCAGCCCAAACCCAGTAATAGATCTACTAAACATTGAAGGATTAGCTGGAGCCGAAGAAAATTACAGTGTTATTGATTTAACAGGCCGAGAATATTCAACAGGAAAAACTACCGGAAAAATTGACTTATCCACTTTGCCATCAGGAACCTATTTCCTAAAAATTGGCAACACGGTTAAAAAGTTCATCAAATAATATAAGTCCATTAGATGCTGAATTTCAGGCTCATCATTGCTTTTTTCATCATCACACGCTTAGCAATTGGTTTTGGGCAGGACCAAGCTGGCTTACCCATTGAAACACGTGCGTACCTTTTTCACATTGTAAAAAAGAGTCCGATACTTGAAAATAACATCGGAAAAGCCTTTGAATATACAGGTCCGATCATAAAGTTAAAAGATGGTAAATTAAATTACGATTCCATTGAAGTCTTAATTATCAATGAACCCGCTTTGCTTATTGTTCGCAATGAAATCATAGCCACCTCCCCCAAAGGATTAATCGCAGAAGCAGCCAATAAAACCGCTATCTGGGAGCTTTGCAAGCAAATTCAGAAAGTGCTGGATGGAAAAGACAAAGGTGACAGTCCCTTAATCAATTCCTATTTAGATTATTTTTTCGACTCAGTACCGAAAAATATCACCCGAGGAAAAATATACGATGAATTATTGAATCCTCGAACTAGTCCTATCTTCCAAACGAGCCTTTCTTTGTTAGATCGCCTCACGCTTTTAGAATTGATTGGTATCAAAGATAAATCAGACCAAAAACAACTATTAGACGCTCAGAATTATGCGATAAATCGAACAGTAAAAGAGCGGGCACTTGCCATATTCAATGCCTTAGGAGGAAAAGTCACTGATTTCGAAAACATACTTTTTGCATGTGGAGACGGTTCCTACACCTCCGGACTCTTAGAAGAACGCGATAAAGATGAGTACGGAGAGTACAACAAAGGTTTACCGAAAGCAATAGGATTATTTCCTTATGACATTGACGTTAAGGGAACAAAAAAGCAAGAATTAGTTGCCAAAAGAATTTGCTCACGTTGGTTAGAAACCGTAGGTAAAGACAAACAAACACAACTGCACTTTGATGTTTGGGGTTACAATAGTTCCAAACAAACAACAGTTGTTATTGAACGAAAAAACTACCAATACCATTTGTTTGGCTCAGAGAAAACGAGATTTCTATCCCCCGACTCCACCTTTTCAAAAGGAATAACTTTCCAACGGATCATTAATGATTTAGATGATTTCACCTACAAAGCATTAAAAAACAGCATTGAAGGAAAAGGAGGCTATAACCAACAAATCAAAGATGTTCAAAAAGACATTTCAGAAACCTTACGCTTGATCCAGGAGGAAGAATCCAACTATTCCGACCTTCATAAAACAGACTATGTGACGAAGAAAAAGCCATCTCGCGAGATGCGAAAATTGAAGAAAAACAATAAAAATGGCGGCCCATTAGATCTGAAACCAACCACCAAATCAAGAAGAACTGCCAAGTCTAATAAACAAACTGAATTGATTGAATTATATGAACGATACGACGAATTGCAAGGATTAGAAAAAGAACTAATTGAGGATCGCGCGCCATTACTCGAAGAATACGCTGCCAAGAAAAAACTCTTGGATCATTACAAAAGTAAAATGGGTGAAAATTGGATGAGCTACACCGAAAAGGATGGTTTATATACCTATGCAGATGGCGCAACATTTGATCTTTACACGCAAGAATTTACTATTCCTGCCTCCAAAGAAACAGAACCTTTTGAGATTCGCTTAATTTCCATTCCAGAAGATTTTGAAGGCGAATCATCCGACGAAGTCATGCTTCACATTAGTAAAACTGATGCCTTACCATTTTACGATTCGGATTTTCAATTACAATTAGATGACCGTTTTGAACCCGATAAATTTGATTTTTCACAAACCATCTTCACGATAGCAGATAGCAGTTTATTAAAAGTAATCTTTGAAGAATTTAAAAAAAATGCCCTTCCCCTTCAAATTCAACTACAAGCTAATGGCATTGGCAGTTGGAATGGTGAAACAGTTATCCGTGATGAAACCCAAAAAGAAATTACAGGATATCCCGGAAATACTACCGAAGAGAAATTAATATCGAGACAAAGCTTGGCATTCAAGCAACTGCGAAGTTCTAATTTATTCATTAAAATTGATCGCACCATTCGGATTAAAATTAATTCATTTACAGACCCTGTTGTTTCTAATTTAAATTTAAAGGACCTTGAACTAGAAGAACTTGCTAAAGCATACCAACTCACAAAAAACGAACTTCTTTCAGCGATGCGCTGTATCAGCCTACTTCAGAAATTAAAAGATGAATTAGCTTTCCACGCTACCAAGTATTTAACACAGAATGATTCAAAGAAATTCATCGACAAACTGGATGATCTAATACAGAAATCAAAAATTCAGGTGGGTACAGCCGCCATTCGAATAAAAGACATTCAGCTTTAAGCCAAATAACATTTGTAATTAAAATAATTTTTCATCAAATATATGGGAAATCTTTCTTGAACATTTCGTTCAAATTTGTGTTTTAAACTAAAATTTACTCTGTGAAAATTCTACTAATATTTATCTTTATTGCCAGTCAATATGTGTTTGCACAAATCCCTACTGACTTTAATAAGCAGAGAATCGATATCGACAAAAAACTTATGCTTACGCTAGGCACTTGGTCTACTGCAAATATTATTGCAAGTAGTATTGGTTGGGCAACTGCTGGAAATGGGGAGGCCAAGTATTTCCATCAAATGAATGTAGCGTGGAGTGCCATAAATCTAGGTTTAGCCCTACCAGGTTATTTTAAGGCTAAAAATTCAAATGCTCAAATTTCACTTGGAAATACAATAAGAAAACAATCACAAACCGAAAAAGCATTTTTATTTAATACTGGTTTAGATATTGCCTATCTGACTGCAGGTTTTTTATTAAAAAGTGAGGGAAAACATACTATTGCAAAGCAAGCGCAATTGAATGGATTTGGAAACGGACTTCTTCTTCAAGGAGGGTTTTTATTTTTATTTGATCTAAGCGCTTATATTATTCATCGCCATCACGGCACTCTTTT
>CAMCQW010000109.1 GCA_945877045.1 Chryseobacterium gleum | reverse complement strand
TATTATAAGTAGTATTTGTCAAACCGGGCCGAATGAGTATTATCTAGGTACGCTTGGGGAAGGGATCTTAAAGTTTAATACTTCGACTTTAAAGGGCTTGCTAATCAATAAGAAGCTAGGATTGCCAAATAATGTAATCTATGGAATTTTGCCGGACGAAAACAATAATTTATGGGTAAGTACGAATCGGGGGATTGCTAAATACAATTTATCTTCTGGCGAAATAAAAAAATACGATGAATTAAATGGGCTTATATGCAACGAATTTAATTCAAACGCCTATTTTAAATCAAGAAATGGGAATCTGTTTTTTGGTGGAATTTATGGCTGCAATTATTTTCACCCGTATAATATTGTTAACACCAAACAGCTTTCTAATGTGTTAATTTCTAGCTTATTGGTTGATGCAAACAAACAATATCCTAAAGGGAAAGAATTTAATGCCTTTGAATTAGCGCGCTTAAACGATGGAATATTATCACTAGATTACCGCCAACGAAGCTTTACCGTATTTTTTCAACCCACTAATTTATGCGCCCCTGAATTAATCGTTTATAAATATATTTTAGAAGGCGAACAAATAGACACAAAGGTTTTTTCTCATACTAATTCAGTTAATTTTAATGCCTTATCTTTTGGTAAATATACCTTAAAAATCTACGCTAGAATTGGAGATGGGCCATGGAGCAAGGTGCCAGCCACACTTGTTTTTGTAATTAACCCACCTTATTGGGCGACATTTTTGTTTTGGGCCATCGTGGTCTTACTAATTTTCTTTAGTGTTTACTTTTTTATCCGAAATCGAATCAACCAAACAAGGCGTGATCAGGTTAGGTTAGAAATGAAAATCGCGGAAAGAACACGTGAAATTCGCCTCCAAAAATCCCAAATTGAGGTTCAAAACAGCCTAATTAACGAAGAAAAAAACAAAGTAATTGCACAACAAAAACTACTTTTTAAAGAAAAAGAAATAGCTGAAAAATGGCTGAAAAACGCCCTTCCAATTCAGGTGGTTAAAGAGTTAAATATGAATGGAAAAGTTCAGGCAAAAGCCTATGAATTTGTGTCGGTCATGTTCACCGATGTGGTTGGATTCACAAAAATAGCGGAGTCGATGTCTCCAAGTCGCTTGGTAGCAAAATTAGATGTTATTTTTCGCAAATTTGATACCATATCATTTGCTAATAATCTCGAGAAAATTAAAACAATTGGCGACGCCTATATGGTCGCTGGCGGTATACCAGATAAAAACTCTACGCATCCAATTGATTCTTGTATTGCGGCACTTCAGATACAAGATTATATGAATCGATTAAAATTTGAAGCCATTGCTAATGGAAAAGATTTTTGGCAATTGAGAATTGGAATCAATTCTGGGCCAGTTACCGCAGGAATAATCGGCAAGTTGAAAATTGCCTATGATGTTTGGGGAGCAACGGTAAATCAGGCGCAGCGAATGGAAATGCTTAGTGAACCCGGAAAGGTAACTATTTCCGAGTCAACGTTTAATTTTGTAGAGCCCTACTTTGAATGTGAATATAAGGGCAAGGCTCAAACTAAATCAAAAACCCTTGTTGATATGTACGTTGTTCATGCTATAAAAGAAGAGTTGTCTATAAACGGAGAGGGTTTAATACCGAATGACCGCTTTTATCAAATTGTTCAACTTCATTTTTTTAGCGACATAAAGTATTACAAAGCCGAACGTGAAATCATAAAAAAATTAACAGACGGTCTTCAAGCTCATTTGCTTTATCATTCGGTGGGTCATACAAAAGATGTGGTGCATGCTGTTGAGCGGATTGCTTTACTTGAAGGAATAACGGATGAAGGATTGTTTTTACTCAAAACAGCGGCGCTTTTCCATGATGCAGGATTTTTAGAGCAATACGATGCAAATGAGTACATCGGCGCAAAAATGGCGGCGGATCTCTTGCCTAAATATGGTTATACCGAACAACACATTACTACTATTGTTGAATTAATAAAAGTCACCGAAATACCACACAAGCCTTTAAATCACTTACAAGAAATAATGTGTGATGCTGATTTAGATTACCTGGGCAGAGATGATTTTCAACAAATCGCTAATAATTTAAAGTTGGAACTGAAAACGATGGATAAAATAAAGAGCGATAGAAAGTGGGATGAAATTCAAGTGGCGTTTTTAAATAAACATCATTATTTTACAAAAACAGCCATCAATAGTAGAGAGGAAAAGAAAAAAGAGAACCTTGCTGTTATTTTAGCCAGATTAGAAGAAAACAACTACCTGGACTAGTCTAAAGGGTCTTTGAGCTTTTGGGTTTTGTCGTACTTTTCTTTGCCTTTTTTTCTTTAATGCTATAACTATAACTCAAGCTAAGTACGTGTTTGTTAATCGGTGCGGGAAGATTAATTTTTTGATCGTATTGGTAGCCAAATTGGAATCCATGAGGACCTGAAAAATCTAAACGGGCCCCAATGAAGTAACGTATTTTGTTAAAACGACGACCTAAATCGGAGTAACTGGGATCATAAAAAAACTCAGCACTTAGTATGGGAGAAAACACACTGTTTTTGATGTCATAGGATAGTTGTGGTTTTATCCGATACGCTTTATCAAAATCAGACTCATAATCAGCACTGATTCGGTCAAAGCCATATTGGTATCTAATACGCAATCCCGCTGAAAAGCGCTTTTTATCGTAATTAAATTGAGCATTTAAATTGATGCGACTGCTTGCGTTATATTCACCGCTTAACGACTTGTCTAAAATATACCGAAAATCTATGGAGGGACGAAACCAATCGAACACTTTGTATTTGAAATTTAACTGTGGAAACATAGTTTCAAACCCATTTTCTCCAATTCGACTTGTCCAATCCAATCCAAAGGACGAACGCTTTGTCAGCGATACTTTAACACCTTTTTCTGACCATAATTGGAAAATACTTCCTTGACTAAAAAGGCTGGTCGTAGAAAAAAACATCCAAAAAACAAGGAGACGCTTCATACTTCCTTAAACTTTTTTCTTTAAGTTGATTGTTCCCAAATCAATTATGTCCTCTTTTCCAACAATTTCAACAGTGTCTATTATGTTCGCTCGTTCAAGGCCAGCGCATGGGAAACAATTTTCATAGGCAAAAATAGTGTAGGTGCCCGGTCTTAGGTAATTAAACTCGTAACTTCCATCGTAACTGGTTTTAATGTCATCATCAAAATAAGTATCAGCAGTTCCATAAACTATGTAGACGTTTTCATTAGCAAGAACTCCACTACCATTCAGTTGTGTTAATTGATCATCGTAGTAAAATGTCCCTGTAATCTTCCCCTTTATTTTAGCTCTTCCGCCTTGACCCTCTGTTTTTATACAGCCTGTGAAAAGCACTAGAGCGAACAAAAAAAAGTATTTTTTTGTTAATATTTTCATGTTATTTTTGTTTAGATTATAACAAAAATACGATTTTTTATCATTGACGTCTAATATAGAAATTTCACCGACTTTTTTAGTTAACAAATTTTTAATGTACTTTTAGCAAGAAATCTAGTTGAATTATGATAAAATCGATTTACTTATTTTGTTTCATATCCGTTTCATTATCCTTATTCGGACAGGTGAAAATCAACGAATATTCTTGCTCAAATATTAGCGGTCCAACGGATGCATATGGTGAGCGTGAAGATTGGATAGAGTTGCTTAATACAACTGCGTCACCCATTGATTTAACGGGATGGTACTTGTCAGATAAAGCAACAAACCTTACTAAATGGTTAATTCCTAGTGGGTCAATCCCCGCAAATGGATTCAAAATGGCCTTTTGTTCGAAAAGGAATTTAGTAAATGGAAATCAATACCATCCCAACTTTAACCTTTCTCAAACGGAAGGGGATTGGATTATTCTATTAAATCCATCGTTGGTGGTAGTTGATTCTTTCAAAATTGTTCACATGACAAAATCCAATCATTCTGTCGGACGAACGACCAATGGTGCTGCAACATTTAGTTTATTTACGACTCCTACACCCAACGCGAATAATAGCGGTGCCGTTAATTTTTACACACCAACGCCTGTTTTTAGTTTACAAGCAGGGTTTTATCCCGCGGCACAGTCTATTACGATTACGTGTCCTGACCCTACCGCAACCATTCGTTACACTCTAGATGGCTCTGACCCTGTCGTTACTTCTCCAATTTATTCAGCGCCGATACCAATAGCCACGACAAAAGTGATAAGAGCCGCGGCATTTAGCACCAATTTACCTTCTTTCACCGCGACAAACACTTATTTTATAAATGTGAATCATTCCATACCAGTTGTTTCTGTTTCTGGTCAAGGCGTATATACCTTGCTCCAAGGAACTCAATTCACCCCCATTGGCTCCTTCGAATTGTTTGAAGATAATGGCGTTTTCATTGATGAGGGACAAGGAGAATTTAACGAACACGGAAATGACTCGTGGGGCTATCCTCAAAGGGGATTTGACTTTATTTTGAGAGATGAATTTGGTTATAATGGAGATATAGAACATATTATTTTTCCGGAAAAAGCAAGAGATAATTTCCAACGTTTAATCTTAAAGTCTGCCGCAAGTGATAATTATCCATTTGAAAATGGAGCACATATTCGTGATGCTTTTATTCATGAACTATCTATTAAAGCTGACATGAAATTAGATGAGCGAACGTGGAGACCCTGTGTGATCTATCTGAATGGACAGTATTGGGGCGTTTATGAATTAAGGGAAAAAGTAGACGATGCTGATTATACTGACTTTTACTATAATCAAGATAAATTTAACTTGTACTATTTAAAAACTTGGGGGGGTACTTGGCAAGATTATGGCGCGCCAAACGCCTTGCCCGATTGGAATAATTTGAAGAACTATATTGCCACCAATAGTATGGCAAATCCAACAAACTTTGCTTATGTGGATAGTTTGCTAAATTGGGAATCACTTTGTGATTATTTTATGTTCAATTCGTATGTCGTTAATCAAGATTGGCTGAATTGGAATACCTCTTGGTGGAGAGGACTCGATACAACTGGCGACAAGAAAAAGTGGCGTTATTCGCTTTGGGATATGGATGCTACCTTTGGTCACTATATCAATTACACGGGAATTCCCGATCCGAGCGCCAATGCCGATCCGTGTAACGCCGAAAACTTACCGAATCCAGGAGGGCAAGGCCACACGGACATACTAGAAAAACTTATTTTGGAAAATCCCGTGGTAGAACAATATTATATCACACGTTACATTGATTTGATAAATACCAATTTTTCTTGTGATACCATGATTATGCTTCTCGATAGTATGGTCAATGAAATTGCTCCTGAAATGACGGCACATTGTGCCAAATGGGGAGGGACATACGCTGGATGGCAATCGAAAGTTCAAACGCTAAGGAATTTTATTAATGCACGATGTCTTGCATTGGCGCAAGGACTCATTGATTGTTACCAACTTTCGGGTCCATTTGCCGTTACTTTCAATGTAACGCCAGTGAATGCCGGAAAAATAAAAGTAAATTCAATTTGGCCGCCGTCTTATCCATGGTCTACTACGTATTTTGGAGGAATAAACACCAATATTATTGCGCAGGCCAATCCGGGGTATATATTTAGTAATTGGACCTATGTTGCAGGGCCTCTACTTTTTCCAATCGCACAAGACACAAATGGCGTGAACATTACTGGACCCGAAACTATTGTGGCTGTATTTGTAGCTGACAATCCTGATTTGGATGGTGATGGTTGTTTAAATGTGGATGAAATTGCAGCAGGTACAGATCCTAATAATCCTGACACTGACGGCGATGGTGAAAACGATTGTTCGGAAATAGGCGCCAATCCTTTGACTCCTTTGGATACGGACGGCGATGGAATTATTGATGCCTTAGATTCTTCTGTTGCCGATACAGATGGCGATGGGGTCAACGATGAAACTGACCCAGCGAATAATGACCCGTGTATTCCAAATCTTACAGCGCCAAACTGTGATTCTGATGGTGATGGATTAACCTACAGCCAAGAAACGGCAGAAGGAACCAACCCATCTAATCCAGATACAGACGGCGATGGTATTAATGATGGAACCGAAGTCGCTAATGGCTCTGATCCAATGGATCCTTGCGATCCAGACGACTCTTTACCATTATGTCAAATCGATACAGATGCTGACGGATTAACAGATGCGCAAGAAGGGGTTTTGGGAACAGACCCTACCAATCCAGATTCAGATGGCGATGGGTATAGTGATGGACAAGAAGTTACCAATGGTTCCGACCCATTAGATCCATGCGATCCAGATGACAGTTCTCCAGAATGTGCTACGGGGATCCATATTCCAACAGCATTCTCGCCAAATGGTATTGGAACTGAGGCAAATAATGGTTATTCTATCATTGTTGGGTATGACATTGCGTCATTTACATTCAATGTGTACGATCGATGGGGTAATTCGATGTATCAATCTAGTGCTAGAAATTTTGTTTGGGACGGAACTTATAAAGGATCAAATTGCAATGCAGGCGTTTATGCGTATATAATTGATGTCATTTATATTGATGGTAGGAAAGAAACCCTTTCTGGAAATATCACGCTAATTCGTTAAGATGTTCAAGTTCTTTTTAGGATTTTTATTTGCAATAGTTAGCAGTCATCTTGTTGCTCAAGATTATCATTTTTCACAATTTGACAAAGTCTTGATGG
>CAMCQW010000108.1 GCA_945877045.1 Chryseobacterium gleum | reverse complement strand
CGAGAACTTGGATATTGTTCCGGAATTGAAAATTATTCTCGCTACTTCGATCAACGAAAATCAGGCGAGCGGCCATTTTGCTTACTCGACTATTTCCCAGCTGATTACCTTATGATTATTGATGAAAGTCATGTCACCTTGCCTCAAGTGAAGGGAATGTATGGCGGAGATCGTGCTCGAAAAATAAACTTAATAGATTACGGTTTTCGTCTTCAAGCAGCCATTGACAATAGACCTTTAAAATTTGAAGAATTTGAAGGAATGTTTAATCAAACAATATACGTATCTGCGACTCCTGCCGATTATGAAATGGAAAAATCGGAGGGTGTTATCATAGAACAATTAATACGCCCCACAGGACTTTTAGATCCACTCATAGAAGTAAGACCGAGCAAACATCAAATCGATAATTTAATGGAGGCCATCCATGAAAGAATAAATGTAAGTGAAAGAACCTTGGTCACTACACTAACAAAAAGAATGGCCGAAGAACTTCAGAAATACTTTGATAAACTTGGTATTAAGTGTCGCTATATCCATAGCGAAGTAACCACCATCGATCGAGTAGAAATTCTACGGCAATTGAGAATGGGTATTTTTGATGTGTTAATCGGTGTTAATCTTTTAAGAGAAGGTCTCGATTTACCTGAAGTTTCATTGGTAGCCATTTTAGATGCCGACAAAGAAGGATTCTTGAGGAATGAACGATCCTTGGTACAAACTGTTGGAAGAGCAGCTAGAAATGTAAATGGCAAAGTAATTATGTATGCCGACAAAATCACCAATTCCATGCAACGAACCATCGATGAAACGGCACG
Organism: Chryseobacterium gleum; assembly: GCA_945877045.1. Taxonomy (GTDB): domain Bacteria; phylum Bacteroidota; class Bacteroidia; order Flavobacteriales_D; family Crocinitomicaceae; genus UBA952. Next base: position 5,928 of record CAMCQW010000108.1, on the reverse strand, counting down.
CAGAAGAACGATGCAAATTGAATATAACCTGGAACATAGTCAAAGTCCAACTGCATTGAATAAATCAATTGAAATTAGTTTAGAATCGAAGAAAAAACTAGAAATTGAGAAGGAAATGACGGTGCTATCCCAAGAAATAAAACAAATTCAGTCCGAAGCGGCGGAACAAAAAAGTTTTTATGGGAACCAAGAGCAATTAAAAGATGTGCTTAAAAACCTGCGTAAACAAATGGAAAAAGCAGCAAAATCCTTAGATTTTATAGAAGCTGCGCACTATAGAGATCAATTATTTGAATTAGAAAAACTAAAAGAAAAACCATGAAAAATAACTTTCCCCTGACGCTTTTTAGATGGGTAGCCATTTCGGAAGGAATTTCATATTTGGCTTTACTGTCCAATATGCTTTTTATTAAACCCTCAGATTTAGTTCTTTATAAAACGTTGTTATACCCAATTGGCATGACGCATGGCGTATTATTTATTGGATACATTGTCCTAGCTATTTTATTAAAAAAGTCGCAGAAATGGAGCTTAATAAATTTAGGAATTATCCTGTTTGCATCGCTACTTCCCTTTGCTACTTTTGTGATTGAAAGAAAGTTTTTAAAAAGAGACATTCATGTCGACAAATAAGTAAATTGGAATAAATAAAAATCAATTTTATTAAAGAATTAATATTGTCCTCCGCCCCGGCGAAAAAAATCGGACGTTGTTTTCTTTGTCCTTTTGTCTTGATACAAAAGAACGAAAAAATCAATTCTCGATTGAAGACGTTCGGCTAAAATTACTCATCGACCGATACACGAAAAGAGTGATAAGCCATGCTTATCAAACGACAAGCGCTTTTCGGTATCGCTCACGCCTCGAAATTTTATTCATCCTCTCTTTTGCCAATCGAGACGAAAAAATAAAGAGTAGCACAAGCGAATTACATTCTATCCAACGGGGTCTTTACACCATCTACTAAGGAATAACAGGCTAATTTATCTTTGAAAACAGAAGATTTAAAAATTGACTTATTTAACAACATTCGAACACATTCTTGAATTCCTTCCACAATCGAAGGATGAGGATGTACTAATTCAGACAATACTTCAATGGGTAAGTTAAGTTTAATTAATAAGCCAATTGCTTGAATAGCGGTTGAGGCATGTGCTCCTACCACACGCATCCCCAAAATGCGCATTTCACTATCATTTGTGACTATTATCTTGAAAAAACCTTGTGTTTTTCGCATAGCAATTGCTCGAGAAATCAAGGAGTAATCAATTTTTACAACTTTTACAGGAATATTTTTCTCGACGCATTGTTGTTCATTTAACCCAACCGATGCTACCTCTGGGGCAAGAAACATGATCGTACAGATATTATCGTAATTGAGTTTATCCGGTGTTTCACCAAATGCCTTTTCAACGGCATGTCTTCCTTCGATTTCTCCTACATTAACTAAAGCAATTCTTCCAGAAACATCTCCAATAGCATAAATATGAGGAATATTTGTCCGTGTATCATCATCACCAATATGCACTCCTCTTTTTGAAAGAATAACACCCGCATTTTCAAGACCAATTCCCTCAATATTTGGCTGTCTTCCTACCGATAAAAGCGCTTTTTCGACCCTTAAAACTTCCCGAGAACCATCAGGGTATGACAATTCATATTCAACTTCATCCCCTATTTTTTCTAAGCGTTCTAATTGGGCATTCGAATGAAGCACCACACCACGCTTACTTAGGTTTTTAGACACTAATTTAGCAATATCCTCATCTTCGAAAGGCAAAATTCTTTCTTGACGATCAATAATATGAACTTTTGTTTTTCCGAAATTTGAAAATATGGTAGCGTATTCACATCCAATCACCCCAGCACCAACAATAACCATACTTTTAGGATAGTCTGATATGGAATCTATGCCGTCACTAGTCATGATTACTTTTCCATCTACTTCAATATTTGGCAAAGCACGAGGGCGACTTCCGGTAGCAAGAATGATATTATGTCCAAAAATTATTTTCTCTTCACCTTCATGATTTATTTTAACACGATGCTCATCCATAAGCATAGCATGTCCTTTTTCATAATGCAACAAATTATTCATTGATTCTGTCTGCATTAACTTAATATGCGCAGAATATTGGAATTTACGTTCAAAGATTGCCTCAGCAAGAATTTGCCTTGCCTCCTCCCATTTTAATTCAAACCTAGACCTTCCTTTAGCGACAATCATGTCGTTGATATCTGCAACGCGGCAAGATAATTCCCACAATGTTTTGGAGGAAAGAGCGCCATTATAGACGCCTGCCCCACCCACTTTATCTTTTTCAATCAGACAAATTCGCTTGCCAAAATCAATTCCACGCATTGCTGCAGCATACCCGGCAGGTCCACCTCCAATTACAATAAGATCAAATTCTTCCATTCTTTCACTAAATTCGCGTAAATATAATGATTGTTATAGGATTTTAAATTGAATTTTTGAATTTGCACAAATGAAATTAGATGATCAACTTTTGCTTGAAAAAGCAATAAAAGATAAACAAGCAATTAAAAAAGCGACACTCAAATTAAAAAGTGTCAAACGCCTGGATGATGTTTTTAAAGAAGCGCATGAAGCTGAATTTAAGAATAGAGATTGCCTTAATTGTGCGAATTGTTGTAAAACAACGAGTCCTATTTTTCGAGATACTGACGTAAAAAGAATTGCCAAACACTTGAGGTTAAAAGAAAGCCAATTTATAGACAACTATTTAAGAATGGATGAGGATAGCGACCTAGTGCTAAAAACATCGCCTTGTGCATTTCTTGAGGAGGATAATACCTGTAGTATTTATGAATACAGACCCTTAGCTTGTAGGGAATATCCCCATACCAATCGAAAAAATATGTATCAAATATTAGAATTAACAGCGGCTAATACGCAAATTTGTCCAGCAGTTGCAGCAATTGTCGATAAACTGTGTTCGCTAAGTAAATAAATATGGGGCTTTCATTAATTATTTCAGTGTACAACGATTATCCCGCTTTGCATTGCGTGTTAAATTCATTGGTGCTACAAAGTCATAAAAATTTCGAAATTATTATCGCCCATGATAGCAATGATGTTACCATTCATTCGCTAATTCAAAAATACCAATCCACCTTAAAAATAAAAGTGGTGCAGCAAGAAGACCAAGGCTTTCGAAAAAACGAAATATTAAACAAATCTATTGAGCAAACAAGTTTTGAAAAAATCGTATTTATTGATGGTGATTGCATGTTGCACAAGCATTTCATTCGGAATTATGAACGATGCATCATAAAAGGAAGATTTTGTGCGGGCCGACGTTTGGATGTAGATAGCAAAACAGCGAGCTTGCTTCGGAGTAATAGCATTCAAAAAGCTAATCTATTCCATTTTATAAAAAATAAAACAAAACGTATTGAGGAACGACTTTACGCTCCTTGTTTTCCTCAATCCTTGTTGTCAAAACCAAAACTTCTAGGCTGTAACATGGGCTGGCACAAATTAGATTTAATCGCTTTAAATGGCTTTGATGCGGATTATCAAAATCCCGGTTATGGGGAAGATGTCGATATCGAATGGAGAGCCATCAAACTAGGAATACTACCTTATTCCATGCGCTTTAAAGCCATTCAATTTCATTTAGAACACACACGGCCCAACCGAAAAAAAATAGTTGAAAAAGCAAAAGAAATGCTCGATAAAAAAATCATCCTCGGAATGGCGAGGTGCCAAAATGGTTTAAGTTGATAATCATGTTAGATCAAGCATTTTTATTTAATCGATTGACAACGATTGACTACCTTTATACGTCCTAAAAACTCAAATTCATTAATGAAACATATAGTTACATCCACATTATTTCTTTTTTTAGTTAGCTATAATGCACATTCTCAACGTGCTAAAGATGGAAACTATACCGTTAATGCAGCCAATACAACGCTAAATAGCTATTCGTATTTACTTTCAAACGCAACTGCAGGTCAATCTGCTATTTCATCAAGCAGTAACACAATGGTTGGTGGATTATTTACCCTAAACCTTGCACCAGGCGATTTGATTTTAATCATTCAAATGCAAGGTGCTTCCTTGAACGTTGATACCTATGCAACGAACGAATACATCTCTTCCAATGGATTATTTTGGGGGCCATTAACCACCCCTATTGGCCATCTTAATGATTGGAATCAATTCCAAGATTTATGGGGGGAAGTGACGAATTACAACAATGCTGGTAAGTTTGAATTAGCGGAGGTTAAATCTGTTGCGGGTGCTAATACAATCAATTTAATGTGTCCTTTGGTTCGTTCTTATACAGCGAGTGGTCATGTTCAGATTGTTCGAATTCCAAGGTTTAACAACCTAACATTAAATTCGAATACATCCATAGTTCCCACATTATGGAATGGAAATTCAGGAGGTATCGTTGCCTTAGAAATAAATGGAAATCTTGTCTTTAATACAGCAAGTAAAATATCTGCTACCGGTGCCGGATTTCGAGGTGGACAAACAGAAGATTTTACATTGGGAGCGCCACCCGGAAATGTCAATGATATCGGTTTTTGTGCGTCGTACGTCTCCACGCAAGGTGCTGAAAAAGGAGAGGGGATTGCGGGGTTTTATACTGAATATGACGCTATTTATTCTAGATATTGTAAGTCAGCGCCAGCCAACGGCGGAGGCGGAGGTGGAAATCACAACGCCGGTGGTGGGGGTGGTTCTAACGTGGCAACTGGAACTTATACCGGTAAAGGTGTGCCAAATCCACTTTATAATACAGCTTGGAATCTAGAGGGTGCGGGCTTCGGTGGTTCGTTTAGTTCAGGTGGAGGAAGAGGCGGCTATTCTGGTTCAACAATTGATCAAAATGAATTAACGATTGGACCAAATAATACAGCGTGGGCAGGCGATTACCGCAGAAAAGAAGGTGGATTAGGGGGACATCCTTTAACCTTAGATGCCACCCGAATTTTTGCTGGTGGCGGTGGCGGAGCTGGCGACCAAAATAATAGTCAAGGAGGCAGTGGTGGCCGTGGTGGCGGCATTGCTTTTATTAAAGTATATGGTACAGTAAGTGGACCAGGAACCATTGAAGCTAATGGGGCAGTTGGACAAAATGCAAATTTTGCCGGATTAACGGCGCCACAAACATCAGCTATAAAATATGGAAACGATGCGGCAGGCGGCGCAGGTGGCGGTGGAACAATATACATATCAAATGCTGGAACGCTACCGGCTACTTTAACGCTTGATAGCAAAGGGGGCGCTGGTGGAACACAAGTGTTATCGATTGGCTTATTTGCTTCTAATCCAACAATGGAGGCGGATGGTCCCGGCGGTGGTGGTGGCGGTGGACTCATTTCCATATCAGCGGGATCAGCTTCTCAAAATATCATAGGCGGAACGAATGGTACCACAAATTCTGCACATGTTACTAATTTCCCTCCTAATGGTGCAACAGCTGGAGGCGCTGGAACTACGACTACCAATTCATCATTTTTTGATATAATTGCTGCAAATGATACCATTTGTTCTGGCGGTTCTGTAGCATTAACTGCATCAACAATCGGAAATCCTCCTCCCGGATTATTAACGTGGTATACCTCTGCATTTGGAAATACGGTAGTTGCTACCGGAAATTCATACACAACACCAGTTATTAATACCACTACCACTTACTGGATTGGAATTTGTCCTGGTAGTTTTAGAAAACCCGTAACAGTATTTGTAAGTACAGCTCCAACAATCAACGGAGTGGCAATCGTAACGAATTCAACATGCTTAAGTGCTGGTTCAATTTCAGGACTGAGCGCTACAGGTGGGACACAACCCTATGTTTATTCATGGAATGGCGTAGTTTCACCAACTGCATCGATCACTAACCTTATTCCAGGGGTTTATACACTTACCGTAACAGATGCACTTGG
>CAMCQW010000107.1 GCA_945877045.1 Chryseobacterium gleum | reverse complement strand
CACTCCTATCAAATATAACGGAGCCTAATAATTCTTCCGCTTTCTTTATTTGCATAGATAAAGTGGGTTGAGTAACAAAACAGCGTTCACTAGCACGTTGAAAGTGTAACTCTTCACTTAAAATAAGAATATATTGCATTTGCTGAATTGAGATCATATAGATTAAATTTATGTAAATATAAATTTAATTGATAAAATCTAATAGGTTAATGTGTTAAATTTGTAAATAATATTCATTTAAAAAAAATAAACATGGCAACATTAGTAGGAAAAACATTTCCAGACATTACCGTTAAAGCAATCGACGAAATGGGCGATGCATTTATGATCAATGTATTAGATCAAGCACTTGAAAACAAGAAAAAAGTACTTCTTTTTTGGTACCCAAAGGATTTTACATTTGTTTGTCCAACAGAAATACATGCTTTTCAAGAAATTGCAGCAGAATTAGAAGAGCGCAATACCATTTTAATTGGTGCTTCTTGCGATACGGCCGAAGTACATTTTGCTTGGTTAAATACAGCTAAAGACAACGGAGGAATTGAGGGGGTTAAATTCCCATTAATTGCCGATTCTACACGTGTTTTAGCATATGAGCTAGGCATTTTAGATTACGACATGTTCGACGAAGAAGATGAGTCAGATGGAGACAATGTTCCTTTCCGAGCAACCTATTTAATTGATGAGGAAGGTCAAGTTTTTCACGAGTCGGTGAATCATTTTCCAATTGGAAGAAACGTACAGGAATACATTCGTATGATTGATGCCTTTACACACGTTCAAAAGCATGGAGAAGTTTGTCCAGCAAACTGGGAAGAAGGAAAAGAAGCAATGAAAGCATCACGCGATGGCGTTGCTGATTACTTAAAAAACAACTAAGATGTTTCAGGAAATTACAGAAGACAACCTTGGACAGCTGCTAGCGGAAAACAATAAGGTAATGGTGCAATATGGAGCATCCTGGTGTGGGAACTGTAAAATAGTGAAGCCTAAATTTAAGCGCTTGGCCGAAAGTAATGAAGACATTGCGTTTTATTATGTTGATGCAGAGAAATTGCCCAATTCAAGGAAATTTGCTAACGTGAGTAACCTACCCACTTTTGCCTCTTTTCGTAATGGAGAACTTGTATCAGAAGCACAAGGAAATAAAATTGAAACCATTCAAGAAGTACTAGATGCGATTACCACTAATTAAACATATAGTTTCATTTATCGAGGAAAACGATGAGGATTATGTAATAGAAACCATGGAAACATTGGAAAGCCTCATAGATGCGCCAGGTTTAAAGGACGAAGAACTCGATGTTATTGGAGAATTACTTTCTAATTTTTCTGGGGCGATTGAAGTCCATAAGGAAATCAAAAATGGCGTAGCACAAAGAGATGCCTTAAACAATTTCATGAAACGCGTAGCTGGATCGATTGATTAGATAATTAGTAGAAGGTAGTTGGTTGAATACTAACTACCTTTTTACTATTATTATTTTTGTCTATTAGGTTGCTTTCGATTGGTATTTACAAATTCACTATTTTTTTTGCTACCCATTAATCCTGAAGCAAGCGTTACCTATAAATCAAAAAAGTAAATCAGTTTGATTCAATTCCATCTTTTGCTCTGTGTTTCTGAATCTGTCGAATACCATAACGCCACATATAAATATCAAAAACCAAGAAGATTATTAGCAATAATATAGCGAGTAATGGATTGTTATTGTCTTTTGCAGACATGTACATTAAAATAAAATCGAACGTTCCGTGCAAAAGAATTGGAACGAATAAGCTTAAGAAGCGATGAACGGCGAGGTCTTTACCTGACTCAAATTTTGATATTGACAGAAAATATCCCATCGGAATTGCGAAGAGCATGTGACCGGGAACTGATAGGATTGACCGTAATAAAGCAACACTTAGTCCACCTTCCATTACATATAAAACATTCTCTACCAAGGCAAAACCCATTGAAATAAAGACGGCATAGAGAATACCATCATAGTACTGATCAAAATCCTTCGCCTTTTTTATTAACCAATAAAAAATCAACCATTTTGCTAGCTCTTCAGGAATAGCTGCTGTAAAAAAAGCATCATAGAAAGAGGCAATTAATCCTGAAGGCATGGAGCTTGAGAAGTAACTTAAAGGATATGCAAGGGTCAAAGCAAGACCAATAGACAAAACACCACCAAAGAATGCTTTCAATATCATACTAATTGGTTCGCGCTTAAGATCGTATTGGTATATTATATACATAATCACTAAAGCAGGGGCTATGGAAGCTATCAATAAAGTCATCTTGTTATATTTAAATGAAAAATAAATATACAAAATTTATTGTTTATGGCTCTTTATTAGTGAATTATAAAAAATAAAGATACTTCAAGCTTAAATCTTCAACTATAAGCAAGCAATTCCAACTGATTTTCTTTAAAAATTGTTAATTTGGGGGGGGGCAAAAAGAATGTCAAAAACTATTTCGTAAATCCCTAGTTAAATTAATATTCCGTTGACATCATAGATAAAAAAAGAAGCTAATATTGTATAAAATTCCCTGGTATGAAAACTGTTTTATTCCTCTTCGCAATTAGCTTTTTTTCAAATTTATATGCTCAAACGAGTGTTTCACCTGTCGAATGCATTGCTCCATTCTACCATGGTGTTGCTTCTGGCGATCCATTAAGCGACCGCGTAATTATTTGGACACGCATAACACCACAAGATTTTGGACAAACCCTCGTGGGAACCTATCACATGGCAACGGACGATCAATTCCAAAACATTGTGGCATCTGGAACTTATACAACCGATTCCACAGTAGATTTCACCGTAAAAATTGATGTGCTTGGATTGCAGCCGAACACGTTTTATTACTATGAATTTGAACATAATGGAGCCTATAGTTTGGTTGGGAGAACAAAAACTCTTCCCGTTGGAGATATACAAAACATGCGCTTGGCTTGCGTTTCTTGTGCGAATTTAGAATCCGGTTATTTTAACGTCTACGATGCAATTGCAAATCGCAACGATGTCGATGCCGTTTTAATGCTGGGAGATTACATCTATGAATATGAATCAGGTGGTTTTGGACCCAATGGAAACATAGACCGAATATGGGACCCCGCAGTTGAAATAGTTGACTTGAATGAATATCGTTTGCGCTACAACTCATATCGCATGGATTACGCGCTGAGGAAACTTCATCAAAATTTCCCATGGATTTGTATCTGGGATGACCATGAAACAGCCAACGATGCCTACAAAGATGGAGCAGAAAACCATCAAGTCAATGAAGGGCCTTGGAATGTGCGAAAAGACAACGGAAAACGTGCTTATTTCGAATGGATTCCCATCCGCCCCAAAGCCCCTGGGAATCAACAAATATATCGAACTTTTGAATTAGGTAATTTAGCAAAAATAATCATGCTGGACACACGATTAGAAGGTCGTGAAGTTCAGTTAAATGCGAACGACGCCAACTTCAGCGATACCTCAAGGACACTTTTAGGGAACACCCAAATGACTTGGTTAAAAAACGAACTTAGTAGCACCACACAACCATGGAAAATCCTTGGGAATCAAGTAATGGTAGGAGCTGTAAATTTACTCGGGAGTCCGGTCAACACCGACAGTTGGGATGGCTATCCTGCAGAAAGACAACGACTTTTTAATCATTTAATCAGCCAAAATATTGATAATACGGTGGTAGTTACCGGCGATATTCACACCAGCTGGGCATTGAATTTACAAAACGGGAACAGCCCAGTAGGGGTTGAATTTGTAAGTCCAAGTGTAACATCACCTGGTGCTCCAATCAACCTTTCTGCCTTGATAACAGCACAAAATCCCCACATTAAATATGTTGAATTAACCAAAAAAGGATTCGTTTTGGTAGACATCGATCCCAGCCGTGTGCAGGGAGATTGGTACAACATCAGTACACTTGACCAAATGGATCCAACAAATAGTTGTGTAAAATCATACATTACCAACAACGGCAGCAACAGTTTAACGTTAGCCAATTCACCATCTATTGGCCATGGTGCTTTCTTACAATCTTTAGCAGACCCTTGCAGTCGCTTTGCGGGCATAAATTCACCCGACCTAGGAATTGTAGTGGGTGTTTACCCGAACCCTGCCAATCAACTAATCAAAATTCAAAGCTATGACTTGCCCATTGAATCCATAACAGTTTATGGCTCCAACGGTGAAATCATCAAAACGCCTTATTCGATCAATCCTTGGAGCAATGGAATGACCATTACATCCATTGACATCAGCACCTTGAAGGCTGGAAATTATTTTATCCGCATTAATAACGAAAATCAAAAGACTTGTGGATTAAAATCCATCCCATTCACAAAGTATTAAGACGGCTTGGATTTCAACTGTTCAAAAACGATTATCGGATTAAATTTACATGTCCCATTTCCACTACCTCAGCTCCATTCGCTACAAATGAAATTTTCCAAGTATAGGTGCCTTGAGGGCAAGCAAAACTATGACTCCTACCATCCCATCCTTCCACCATGTTTTCTGTATAAAAAGCAACATCGCCCCATCGATTAAATAAGGAAAAGTTATAGGTAGAGTGATCTAGGCCTGTGCCCGAAAATACGGGTAAAAAAAGTTGGTTGAACTCATCATTGTTAGGTGTAAATGTGTTGGGTACATAAACACTAATTGAAGGAGTAATTTCAATCATCTTTATGGCAGTGTCAGCACAATTAAATTGATTCTGAACAATTAACTGAATAAGCCGTTGGCCAGTTCCAAGGTATTCATGCACTGGATCTTGAATGGATGATGTAGCTCCATCGCTAAAGTCCCATAACCAATCTACCACATCAACAGAAGAAGCATCGTTTAAGCTAATAAATGCCGTATTTTCCTCTAATAAAGAATCACTTATCATAAAGTCAGCATTAGGAAGCGGAAAAGCCTTACCAATCATTCCGATAGCAGAACTACATCCAAACTGATTTGTCACCTGCAATTCCAGCTCAAAAGGAGCTAAATCTTCCGGCGTATATTCTCCGTGCCAATCGTAATCGAAATTCGTATCATTAAATGTCCACATGGCTGATAATGCTCCACCTTCATTGCTGTAAGAGTTGTTGACAAAAGTATAGGATTCACCCAGGCAATGATTCTTAAATTCCATTTTCGGTATTGGTAATTGATGGACAATTATTAGTTCTTGAATGGTATCATCGCAAAATTCCGATGTAACGATTAATTCAACCTCATTTATTCCCTGTTCATAATCGAAATCTGGAATAAAATCTACGGAGGACTGATTTCCATAATTCCATTCATACTCTTGCCCAAATTGGCTATCATTATACAAAGCGATATCTTCACCCACACACAATTCATCGCTGTGAAATGCTGCTATGGGTTGTTTCATTATTTCAAACGTTTGCTCATAACCTACTTCAGAACATTCTAAATAATTTGGAAGAAACGATAGCGTATAACTCCCACTTTCTGTGGCGCTTATGCAAGGTGTTGTATTAGATAAAACCGCTCCGTTGTAAGCCCATTGACACGATGCATCTATTCCTTCGGGTACACAAAGATCAAGTTCATCGCCGGTAAAACAAATTTGAGTTGGTTCGAAAACATTGACTGGACATTCCACATCTATGATCGTATAAATCCAATCTACATTATATAAACACCAAACATTACTAAATACCAAGGTGATATTTGTCCCTGCATAAGGCGTAAGATCTACGGTTACACTATGCCAATCAGAATAACTAACCTTGAAAATAGATGCCATGGCACCTGCAACGGCTGGGTTATATGCTGAGGCTGGTAAGGGGGTGGTTTGCAAACTTGGTATTCCAACCGGACCCATAATGTGTGCATAATAAGCTTCATAGGAAGGACACGGCAGTTTATTTTGATTTTCGTCGTATATATTGAATTTAAATTTTGCTGCGGGAACAGCGTGGTGCGGAAAATTAAAGATATCAACCTTGAAGTGAAAGGTTATGAATGTTTTACCATCAAGAGGGACAGCATACGTTCTTGCCGCTTGTGAATTGAGGCAATTATAATCCAAGTCATTACTAAGTTGCAAGGAGTAACCGCTTCCACCGTATACATTTGAATACCCGCTATACGGACTGTTTCCAGCATTCACTAAACTAACACAACCTGAAGTGGTCCATTGAGATGTGGTACCGTTATCAAAACTCCAATTCGCTAAATCGCAGTTTTCCAATTCTTTATTGGTGGAATTTCCCTTTCCCTTTTTTATGGATTCTTCAATAAGCATTTTGCGATCCAATTCCATCTGACTATTATTTTGGTAAGCCCGATTATAAATACTATCTATTTGGTTTTGAGACATACCAGGCATGATATGATCCAATAAATGTGTGGCTAAATCGTGGTCATCTGATGCAATTTGCGCAGTTGTTTTGATAAAAAAAGACATAGCAATGGCTGTACACAAAAGTGTTGTTTTCGGGCTCATAACGTAAAGTTTAAGTGATTATAGCTTTAAAACGTCCGACTTATTTATTGGTTGGTTAAAAAGGAAATACATGACCAACTATTCTGTTTTGTCGAATATACACTGCTAATGAAATAGTATTGGATTATAAACTTTATTTTTTGAAAGGACTTCTCGATCTTATAGAATAAAAAAATCCCCATCAATATAATGGGGATTTTCGTGGTACCTCCAGGAATCGAACCAGGGACACAAGGATTTTCAGTCCTTTGCTCTACCAACTGAGCTAAGGTACCAGCCTAATTGTGGGTGCGAATTTACTACTTTTTTATATTTTATCAAGCCAAATTTCGGATATTCTTTC
>CAMCQW010000106.1 GCA_945877045.1 Chryseobacterium gleum | reverse complement strand
TTCCTCTACGGAATGCCCCAACTGCGCTCATGAAAGAATTGGGATATGGCCTAGGTTATTTTTATTCGCATGATTATCCCAATAATTTTAAAGAACAAGAATTTTTACCCGATGAATTAATAGGAAAGAATTTCTTCAAAGCCGGAAGTAGCGCCAAAGAACAAGAAATAGGAAAATCAATAGAAAGAAATTGGAAAGAAAAATATAAGCCAAATGAATAGAATTGCCTATTATCTTTTCGTTTTACCCCTCTCATACCTGCCACTATATCTTTTATATGGACTAAGTCCAATCATTTATTTTATTTGTTACTATGTTATTTCCTATCGGAAAAATGTAGTTAGACTAAACATTCAACATAGCTTTCCTGAAAAGACAGCGAAAGAACATGAATTTATTATGCAAGCATTTTACCTTCATCTAAGTCAGGTCATCATAGAGGGAATAAAGAATCTAACTATATCACAAAAAGAATTAAGTAAGCGATTTAAAATAACTAATCCTGAAGTAGTTAATGATTTATTAAAAGTTCAAAAAAGTGTTATTTTAGTTGGAGGGCATTATGGGAACTGGGAATGGTTGATCACAAGTCAAGCCTTTCATTTTGATGGAAAAGCCTATGGCTTAGGAATGCCCATGAGCAATAAATTTTGGGGGCAAGCCATAAATAAAAAAAGAGAGCGCTTTGGATTGAAGGTCATACATTCTAAAAATTACAAAGAGGCATTAGCTGAAGAAAAGAATCCTTACACACTTCTCATGCTCGGGGATCAAAGTCCAGGAGATACCAATAAAAGTTATTGGATGAACTTTCTGAATCAGCAAACAGCTGTACAATTCGGGACCGAATCATTAGCGAATACGTATGACCTAGCAGTTGTCTATTTCAACATCGATAAAGTGCGTTATGGGTATTATGAAGTGACACTTACCTTACTAACTGACAGTCCAAAGGAATTGAGTTGGGGAGCCATCACCCAACAGCACACTGAGTTATTGGAAAAGCAAATCAACGAGAAGCCTTACTTGTGGATGTGGTCGCACAAACGATGGAAAAGAGAGTTGCCCGAGGATCTTGACGCCTTAAAAATTGAACAAGAGCGACGCTTTAATGAGCAATTTAGATAAGATTAGTGTCCTTTTATTTTAGATTTCAAATATGATAAAATACCTATTCATTCTTTTTGCCTCTCTTTATTCCCCATTTTACTTCGCACAAGAAATTGTAATATTGCAATATTGCAATAAACCACTGCATGCAAGAGGCATAGCAGTAAAAGGTCACTTTATTTTTCTAGGCAACAACAATGGTGAAGTAATACGATACCATCTTAAAAATGGAAAAATCAAATCGCTTAATCCGAAGGATACATTTCCTGAAATCAGGGATATTGCGCTGCACAAGAATTCCATTTATGCAATGCAAAGTGCCGACTACAGCTGCATACTTAAGTTTAGTCGCTTTGGGAACTCTATGAAGCAGATTAATTTAATCACTTTAGAATTAGAACCACAGTTATTTCTTGATGGAATGGCTATAGAAAATAAAGAGGCATTCGTGATGGGCGATCCAGTTGGAAATAAATTTTCTTTATTTCATTCAAACGATTTGAAACATTGGGAGAGAATCACCCCTGCTCTTCCCTCTTTCGATGGAGAAGCTGGATTTGCTGCGAGTGGCAGTACCGTACAAATTAGCAATGGGGTATATTATTTTGTTTCTGGAGGAGAGAAATCGCGCTTTTTTATGAGCAAAGACAAAGGTCTTACGTGGATTCAAAGCGAACTTCCTTTTAAGAAAAGTAATGCAAGCGGTGCTTTTTCATTAGCCATGAAAGACACTAGCAACGGACTCGTAGTGGGCGGAGATTACCTTGCGCCGAATTCACGTGAAAATGTTTGTTTCATCACCAAAGATGGCGGAATCACTTGGAACACTTCCACTAGTGGACCCTTCGGATACCGTTCCTGCGTTTATTATACAGATGGCGTTTATTATTCGTGCGGAAACAATGGAATTGATTATTCGAAGGACAATGGTGCTACTTGGATCCAACTAAGCAATGAGAATTGCTTCAGCATTTGTTCGGACAAGGAATATGTTTATGTTTCGAGTACCAATGGGAGAATTCTGAGGATATCAAAGGTTAGAGTTTAGATATAGAAGGTTGGACACCAATCTTCACTCAAATGATTGTAATTTCACGTTCGAATCCTCTAGATTAATACATCAAACTTTTCTTTGCGGAATTTCTCCAACCGGCATAAGATTCGCGGTCTACAAAATATATTTTTATATCCGCATAGGACTCTCGATCGACGAAATATATTTTTTTTTGAGCATATGATTCACGATCTACAAAAAACCATTTACCATCATTTTTGCCCGCATAACTTTCGCGATCCACTTTATAAACTAATAAATCAGCGTAGCTCTCACGATCAACAACAAATACTTTTACATCTGCATAAGACTCTCGGCTAACTGCATATACCTTTTGAGCATTAAATGCTCCACACGTTAGCAAAATAGTTGCTAAAATCATTGTTTTTTTCATATTGTTTATTTTTATGGGTGTTCTAATTATTCTAAATTGGATTTTCGGTTATCTTATTTTTTTTTCTACAAATCTACTCACAGACATTTAAATTGGCAATGCTATGTAATACTTTGAAAAGAAAATAATAGAATTGATATGTAGCGTTTACTCACTGATAACTAATGCATTAAAATTTATTGGTATATCAATCAACTCTGAAATAAACCATTCCGCAACAGCCTGCTGTCATTCTATATTGGTAATCAACTCCTTTGTCCTTTGGGCATGATCCGCATTTAAAAGGATAAGAATATGGGTTAAAATCTCCTCTTCCGTTTTCAATTCCTGAAATAGAATAGCTTTTAAGGACAATATCTCCTTTCTTATCTTTTGAGTAGTAAATAACACCTTTGAACCATTTGTCAGTGCCTGTTTGCTGATAATCAGCTCTTGCGCTAAATTCTTGTGCATTGGCAAACCCATACGTGAGCAACATAGTTGCTAAAATCAATAAATTTCTCATATTGTAATTTTTAAATTTTTATTTCTACTCTTATCGATTATCAAATCGCTTCAAAAAATTAGGATAATTTTGAATATCTGAGAGGGTTATTACATCAAATCTTTTCTTTACGATTTTGGTAAATAATTTGCCATTTTCAGACATCTCATTTGTGGTTACCTCTCCATTTAGGAAATTAAACCATTCACCTAATATATATTGCATACCCTCCGTCCAATAGTCATCTAACCCGATTAATCTCATGTTTTCTAATTTTTTATAGTATCTTAGTTTCAATGTGATTGTTGCATTAGAACCGAAGCCAACCTCATTGCTAATTGTCAGGATATTGTTCCCATATACAAAACCATTCATGTTGTTTATAGTCCAAGGGAACCAGAAATACGGTTTATCGCGAGTATAACGAGACGATAAGTAAATGCATACTCGACCTAGTGATTGATCTTCGTTTTTACAAAATATAGCAAGGTCTTTTTCGCCGTCATTATCAAAATCTGATTCACAACGGTCTGAAGTTAATTCAGAGGAATAACCCTTAGGTAAAGCATAATTCTTTTCATAAACAGCAGTTGCAGCATCAGATTCAGCATCAACACAGCTAGTTATACTAAAAGAAGCATAAACAAGCACTCCGAAAATTGTTAATGTATTTTTTATTTTGTTTTGAATTTCAATTTTCCTTCTCATATTGCTAAATAGTTTACGCCTTATTATTATCTTGCAATGCAATTGGGGTGTGCTTTTGACAAAAAGACGCCTTAGTTTAATACATCAAACTTTTCTTAGCGGAATTTTTCCAACCGGCACGAGATTTAACATCAGTAAAACAGATTTTCAAATCGGCCCTTGATGCAACACTTTCGAAATATATACTTTTGTCAGCTCTTGACTTAACGCTTTCGAAGTACCAAACACCTTCATTTCCCGTTGCCCTTGATGCAACACTTTCTTTATAGACAAGCAAATCAGCTCTTGATTCAACTGTTTCAACATAAACTTTAATATCTGCTCTCGAAGCTACATCTTCTGAATAGACTTTTTGAGCATTTGCTACTACAAACGTGAGCAACATAGTTGCTAAAATTAATAAATTTCTCATATTGTAATTTTTAAAATTTTATTCCTACTCTTATCGATTTTCGGATTACTCGGTGTATTTTCCGCCAGAGCGGAGATTTTTTTTTGCGCAGTAATTAATAGGCATTATTCTAATTTAACTCTTTAAGCAATTCCCAATGAAAACCTTCATCTTCTTGTTCTTCATCTTGCCAACCATGGTAAAGAGCAACACCAGTAACTGAAGGAACGATATAATAATAATCCCCTGCTCCAGCCCACCAGCCTCCACAAGCTGAAATTGCAGTTTTTGGGACCCCTAAATAAAATTCACTTTTATCAACAATGCTTGCATTACCATGAATTGTTTCTATTAGGGTCTTCTTTTCATTGTTTTGCACGTATATTGCAGATGTAGGATTTTCATCCTCATCTATTATTTCAACGATAATAAATTTTGCTACGGCATTTGATTGTGCATTAGCAACCGCAAAGAACAGCATCATTAATGTTAGAGAGAATATTTTTTTCATATGTTAATTTTTATTAGTTGTTGTTCCTTTTTCATTAAAGGATTATTTTACAATTACATTTTATTTCCTCTTGAATCAATTAATAAATTGACCAGCCTTCTGGGAATCTTAATTAAATTTCTTAAAAAAAGTAGTTGGACCTTTGCATGATTCAATCGACGTATTCGTGATCCGAATTTCAGTTAAATCATAACCAATAAAAGTTTCTACCGATTTCATTTTTACTAAAATAGTTATATTTTCATCTTTATACTGCCAGGTTAAACCTGAAACTTTTGTCAATTCATAAAAAGTAACATCTTCGCATAAAAGTGATATTTTGGGAAAATAATAAAAATGCAATTTTGAGCTAGATGCTACCGAAGGATCTGGAAAACCATTATCTGAAACTAAATAATAACCAATTCTCCAACAACTATCGAGTCGACTATTACTATTGTCTTTATCAGCCGTATTATATAATTCATAATACCATTCTCCTTCGTACGCTCGTTCATATTTTTTAAGTATATCATTCACTTTTTCTTCTTTGGTTCTTATGTCTTGGGAATAAACATCAAAAACTGCAAAAAACAGCATCATTAGTGCCAGGGTAAATATTTTTTTCATTTTACTTTGTTTTGGTTTAATTTAAATCCCTTCTCATTTGACTAAGCAGATTACGCATTGATTATTTAAGTAAATTTATAACTGATACAAGCTAAATTAATACATCAAACTTTTCTTTGCGGAATTTTTCCAACCGGCATAAGCTTGATTACTCACGAAAAATATTTTTAAATCTGCATAGGCTTGATTACTCACGAAAAATATTTTCTTGTCAGCGTATGCTTGATTATCTACGAAGTACCATTTACCATCATTTTTCCCTGCATAAGCTTGATTGGAAACTTTATAAACCAATAAATCTGCGTATGCCTGATTATCCACTACAAATACTTTAACATCAGCATAAGCTTGATTTGAGACACTAAATATTTTCTGTGCATTGGCAAACCCAAACGTGAGCAACATAGTTGCTAAAATCAATAAATTTCTCATATTGTAATTTTTAAAATTTTATTCCTACTCTTATCGATTATCGGATTACTCGCTGTTTTTTTTTTCCGTAACTACGGAATGGTTTCTAGTCTCCACTTTTTTAATTATAACCAAATGTACTGTTTTTTAATTAATTCTTTGAATTCTTCAACTAATATTTTTACCCATAAATTTAACTAATTAATTAGTGTCAATATAATTAATTCTAAATAAAAAAATATCTAATACTGAAGTTTTCTATATCTTTGTTATCTAAGTTATTACTATGAAATTAAGTGTATTATTTTGTCTTTTATTTGTTACTTTCGTTTGCAAAGCGCAACAAATTCCCTCCGCTACCGAAATAGCCAGCTTACCTTTATGGGCGCAAAAAATGTACGGTGAGCATCCAAATGTGCTAGAGGTATCGACACTTTACACGGACTATTACAGAGCTAATTCTTTTGAAAAAAATTACCATACGCAATATTTTAAAAGATGGAAACGAAAGTACATTGCTCAACTAGACGATCAAGGTTTTCCTATCGTTTATTCACCGGAGGAACAAGGGCTAATCGACCAAACTTATTTACACAAACAAAGCGTTAACAAGAGTTCGAATTGGTCTGTTGTTGGTCCAATTACAAATTATCAAGAAAATAATACCCAAGGCTCTGGACAAACGAATGTATATAGTGTGGATGCGTGTCTCAGCAACCCCAATTTCATGTTTTGTGGAACGGAACCTGGGGAAGTTTACAAAAGTATAGATGGAGGTCAAAATTGGACGCACAGCTCCATGACACTTGATTTTGGTAGTGGTGTCACCTCAGTAGAAATTAGTCCTACCAATCCTTTAATGGTTTTTGCAGGTGGAAATAAAGGCGTTTTCCGTTCCGCTGATGGCGGCGCATCTTGGACCAATGTCCTACCCCAAACTAATTTTGGGGTGAACGAAATCCTTATCAACCCGGGGAATGAACAACTAGTTTTCGCGGCAACGGATAAAGGTCTATACCGTTCTACAGATGGTGGTACCAATTGGACGCAATTATACACGACTGCCTGCTATGATATTAAATGTAAAGCCAATAGCAACAGCGAAATGTACTGCGTGAAGAATAACAGCACACTCATTAAATGCGAATTTTTTAAATCTACTGATTTTGG
>CAMCQW010000105.1 GCA_945877045.1 Chryseobacterium gleum | reverse complement strand
TATAGGATTTATTGGTCGATTTGGTAAAAGTTCCCTTTTCTTGCTTAACCGCGGCCATATAATCAGCGAGTAACTTTACACCCTCCATTTGACGAGCAGCATTTGCTTTTTCCGCTAAATAAATAGTCTCAATTTCTTGAAATCTCTTGTACCTTACCTTATCAGATACAGGAAAAGAATTGGTATCTCTATCCGAAAAATAAGCTTTATCAGCAAAATAAATTCTGCTTAATTCAGATGATTCATCGGAAATATCACCACCGGGACCGCCTAAAAATGACCAACCATGAACATCATCGATGTATCCATTCTTATCATCATCAATTCCATTACCTGGAATTTCATCCTCATTTATCCAAATAACTTCTTTTAAATCAGGATGTTCGGTATCTACTCCACTATCAATTACAGCGACAATTACTTCCTTGGCTTTTTTACCCATTAAAAGTTTGTATGCCTCTTCTGCTCCAACGCCGTATATCTTATCTTTAATAGGATCTTTTAAATACCAATTAGATGGTTCATTTTTTTGACCGAAAGAAAGAAAAAAAGTAGTTACAAAAAGTAATAAAAAAGTGGTTTTTAACATGTTTCAGAATTTTAGGTTTACAAAAATAATTATATTTAAGCTATTACCATTTTTTTTATTTTTAAAGTAGAATTAATGGAGTAGATATAAACCTTTAAATTATTTTTGCAATAAAAGAATTTAAATGAGCAATATTAAAAATGTACAATGCCTAATAATAGGATCCGGGCCTGCTGGCTATACCGCAGCAATCTATGCGGCTCGCGCAGACATGAAGCCATTGTTATATGAAGGACTTCAACCTGGAGGTCAACTTACTACAACAAATGAAGTTGAAAACTTTCCTGGTTATCCCGATGGAGTAACTGGACCAGAAATGATGGTGCAGCTCAAGGATCAAGCATTACGTTTTGAAACCGATGTGCGTGCTGGATTCATTACTAAAGTGGAATTTGGAGCAGATATTCACAAATGCTGGGCAGATGATGGAACAGAAATTCATGCCGAAACAGTCATTATATCTACAGGAGCATCAGCAAAATATATCGGTCTGGAGAGCGAACAAAAGTATTTAAAAATGGGAGGAGGGGTTTCGGCTTGTGCTGTTTGTGACGGATTTTTTTATCGTGGACAAGAAACAGTTATTGTTGGCGCAGGTGATTCAGCATGTGAAGAAGCACATTATTTATCAAAACTATGCACAAAAGTTACCATGCTGGTTCGTAAAAGCGATTTTAGGGCCTCTAAAATTATGGCGGAACGTGTACGAAAAACACCAAATATTGAAATATTGTTTAATACAGAAACCCTTGAGGTAATGGGCGATGATGTTGGTGTTACAGGTGCCAAAGTGATAAATACGATCACCAAAGAAGAAAAAGTAATTCCATGCACAGGATTCTTTGTAGCTATTGGACATCAACCAAACACGGCTATTTTTAAAGATTTTATCGATTTAGATGAGACAGGTTATATAAAATATGCTCAACCTGGAACAAGTAAAACTAATATTCCCGGTGTTTTTGTTTCAGGAGATGCCGCCGATAAAACCTACCGACAGGCGATAACCGCAGCAGGAACAGGATGTATGGCCGCATTAGATGCAGAAAGATACTTATCAGCAAAGCACTAAAATAGTTCTGCAAGTATCCTTTAATATCCTTAATATTAAAATAGTTTACAAAAATTTACTTTTTTTACTTGATAGAACACAAGTATAAATTAAATTTGTGCAAGAATTTTTTGAATATTTATTAAAGAGTAATACAAAATAGCCTTTTTAATGCTTTCAAATTATTTGATTATGAATGATTTATCTTGTTATTTCAAAATAAAATGGTAGAACAATCTTCGAGTTCAAATTACCTTCCGCTGCTAATACAAGTATTGATAGCTGGAGCTTTTGTAGTTTTTACTTTGTTTATCACGCATATTCTCATGCCTCGATTAAACTCTAAGAAAAAGGATGAGAATTTTGAATGCGGGATCGAATCACAAGGAAATGCTCGTTTCCCAGTATCAATTCGATATTTCATGACGGCTATTTTATTTGTGCTTTTCGATGTGGAAGTAATTTTCTTCTATCCCTATGCAGTTAATTTTTACGAATTAAAATTAGAAGGTCTACTGGCTGTTATTATGTTTGTCAGCTTCTTTTTAATTGGTTTTCTTTACGTTCTTAAAAAAGGTGCTTTAGAATGGGAAAAATAGATAATGATAAGGTAATTAACGGGGAAGGTTATCAATTAACCACCCTCGACAAAGCAATTGGATTGGCAAGATCCAATTCTGTTTGGCCATTGCCATTTGCAACATCATGTTGCGGAATTGAATTTATGGCTACCATGGGCAGTGCTTATGATATGTCAAGGTTCGGAATGGAGCGCTTGTCTTTCTCACCCAGACAAGCTGATTTACTAATTGTAGCTGGAACGATTTCCAAAAAACTTGGTCCAATTCTTAAGCAAGTTTACGAACAAATGGCTGAGCCTAAATGGGTACTTTCTGTTGGCGCTTGCGCTTCTTCTGGTGGTATTTTTGATACCTACAGTGTGCTTCAAGGTATAGACAGAGTTATTCCCGTTGATGTATACGTGCCAGGATGTCCTCCTCGTCCAGAACAAATTATAGATGGGGTAATGAATATCCACAAACTGGTAAAAAAAGAATCACTTCGTCGTCGTTATAGTTCTGAATACATGGATTTGATGAAGGAATATAAAATTGAAATGAAAGATCCTGATGTTAAATAACGAAGCACTTCTTGCCCAATTAGAAGGCCTTTTCACTTCTAACATACTAAGCTCCGAAATTAGTTTTGATATGCTTACGGTGGAAGTACCCGCTGCTTCAATCCATGAAATCATTGCACAATTACAAAAAGATGAAAACCTAAGTTTTGGATTTTTAACATTAATTGGTGCCGTTCATTATCCTGATTCTACTGATCGTGAATTTGCCGTTGTATACCACCTAGACAGCTGGAAAAATAATGTAAGACTTCGTTTGAAAGTCTTTTTGCCATTAAGTAATTCCTCCGTGGATTCAATAACAGATTTATTTCCATGTGCAAATTGGATGGAAAGAGAATCGTACGATTTCTTTGGGGTAATCTTTAACAATCATCCCGATTTAAGGAGAATTTTAAACGAGGATTCAATGGATTATTTTCCATTACGGAAAGAATATGCCTTAGAAGATGGGACGAGAGAAGATAAAGACGATCGCTTTTTTGGGCGTGTTTAATATAGGAATATGAATAAGGAAAAAGAACATTCATACAACAGTCCTTCGGAATTTTATAATTCCAAAGAAACCATTGATGGTGACATAGCGACTATTAATCTAGGTCCAACACACCCTGCAACACATGGTATTTTTCAAAATATCCTTAAAGTAGATGGTGAAAAAATCATTTCTTCAGAACAAACTGTGGGATATATTCACCGAGCGTTCGAAAAATTAGCAGAAAGAAGACCTTACAATCAAATTACACCTATCACTGATCGCTTAAACTATTGTTCTTCGCCGATTAATAACTTGGGTTGGCACATGACAGTGGAGAAATTAATTCAAGCTGAAATTCCAAAGCGGGTTGATTACATGCGGGTTATCATTATGGAACTGGCTCGAATTGCTGATCACCTAATTTGTGATTCCGTTATTGGGGTTGATACCGGTGCACTTACTAGCTTTTTCTATCCTTTCCAAGAAAGGGAGAAAATTTATGAATTATATGAGGAGATTTGTGGCGCGCGTCTAACCACTAATATCGGAAGAATTGGTGGCTTCGAACGGGACTTTACACCTGTCTTCCACACAAAACTAAAGTCATTTTTGAAAACTTTTCCAAAGGCTTTCGGTGAATGGGATTCAATGCTGGCAAGAAATCGCATCTTTATGGATCGAACACGTGGAACGGGTCCTATTTCTCCAGAAAGAGCACTAGCATATGGATTAACTGGTCCAAATCTTCGTGCGGCTGGTGTTGATTACGATGTGCGGGTTATGCACCCTTATTCTTCTTATGAAGATTTTGATTTTATTATTCCTGTAGGCGTAAACGGTGATACTTACGATCGCTGGATGGTGAGACAAGAGGAAATACGTCAAAGTGTAAGAATAATAGAACAAGCATACGGAAATATGCCGGAGGGAAGCTATAAAGCAGATGTGCCTGATTTTTACTTGCCAGATAAAGCGGATGTATATAATAATATGGAAGCCCTCATCTATCATTTTAAAATCGTAATGGGGGAAATGGAAATTCCAGCTGGAGAAGTTTACCATAGCGTAGAAGGTGGAAATGGAGAATTAGGGTATTATCTTATTAGTGATGGAGGTAGAACTCCTTACAGACTTCAATTCAGAAGACCTTGCTTTATTTATTATCAAGCATATCCCGAAATGATAACCGGACAAACAATTAGTGATGCGGTAATTACCCTAAGTAGCATGAATGTAATTGCCGGAGAATTAGACGCCTAATATGAAAATAGAATCAAATAGTAATCAAAATACGGTTGAATTTAAAGGGTTCTCAAAGGAGACGCTTGCTAAATTCGATGAAATAAAAAATCATTTCCCGGAAGGAAAAGAAAAAAGTGCGATCATAAGCATGTTGCATTTAGCTCAATCCGAAATTGGATGGTTGAGCGCAGAAGGAATGGAAGAAGTGGCGAAATTGTTGAATATTCAAGCAATTGAAGTGTACGAAGTGGCTACATTTTATACCATGTTTCATGTCAATCCTGTAGGTAAATACGTATTTGAAGTGTGCAGAACAGGACCTTGTATGCTCGTGGGTAGTGATAAAATCATTGAATATATAGAAGAAAAATTAAATATTAAAGTGGGTGGAACAAGTGCTGACGGAGCTTTTACCTTAAAAACGGTTGAGTGTCTTGGTGCTTGTGGGTACGCGCCAGTATTGCAATGCAACTATAAATTCCATGAGAACCTCACCAAAGAAAAAGTTGATGAACTAATTGAGGCATACCGGTCAGTAATAATTGAAAATTAAAAAGAATGAAAAACAGGAAATTACTTCTTGAAAATGTTCATATCGCTGGGATCGAAACATTTGATGTCTATCGAAAAAATGGTGGTTACCGCTCAGTTGAAAAAGCGTTGAACGGCATGTCCCCTGATGAAGTTCTTGAAGAAGTAAAAAAATCGGGACTCCGAGGTAGAGGGGGCGCAGGATTTCCAACAGGAATGAAATGGTCTTTTTTAGCGAAACCTGAAGGTGTTCCCCGTTATTTGGTTTGCAATGCGGATGAATCAGAACCTGGGACTTTTAAAGATCGTTATTTGATGGAAAAAAATCCTCACTTACTGATAGAAGGAATGATAACGTCTAGCTATGCCTTGGGAGCGAAAACTTCGTATATCTATATCCGTGGTGAATTTATGTATATCCTCCATATCCTAGAAAAGGCAATTGCTGAAGCGTATGATAAAGGTTTCTTGGGGAAAAATATATTGGGCAAAGGGTATGATTTAGATCTGTTTGTTGTCCCTGGTGGTGGCGCATACATTTGTGGAGAAGAAACAGCTTTACTCGAATCGTTAGAAGGAAAAAGAGGAAATCCTCGCATCAAACCGCCCTTCCCAGCTGTCAAAGGTCTTTGGGGTTGTCCAACTGTTGTGAATAATGTGGAAACATTAGCGGCGGTTGTTCCAATTATCGTTGACGGTGGAGAAGCATATGCAAATATCGGGATTGGCCGAAGTACTGGTACTAAATTAATATCAGCTTGTGGGAATCTTGTTAAACCTGGCGTGTATGAAATTGATATGGGTCTGTCTGTAGAAGAATTTATCTATGGAGATGACTATTGCCAAGGAATCGCAAATAACAAAAAACTAAAAGCATGCGTGCCTGGAGGATCTTCAGTCCCTATCCTACCCCACTACCTCGTAACAAAAACAGCTAGCGGTGAGGATCGCTTAATGTCTTACGAAAGTTTAGCGGATGGTGGATTTGTTTCTGGTTCAATGCTAGGGTCTGGTGGATTCATTATTTTTGATGAAGATCAATGTATCGTTAGAAATACGTGGAATTTTACCCGTTTTTATGCACATGAATCATGTGGCCAATGTTCGCCATGCAGAGAAGGAACCGGATGGATGGAAAAAGTGCTGCACCGTTTAGAAACTGGTCATGGAAATATCAGAGATATTGACTTATTGGCAGAAATAAATAAAAAAATTGAAGGGAATACGATTTGTCCTCTTGGTGATGCCGCTGCTTGGCCCGTTGCTGCTGCTATTCGTCATTTTAGAGATGAGTTTGAATGGCATGTTACCAATAAAGACGAAGCAATAACAAGGAATTATGGCTTGAGTAAAGAACAGCTGATTGCATAGAAAAAAGATAAGATGAAAGTTACTATTGACGATATTACAATTGAAGTTGAAGCAGGAACGACCATTCTAAATGCAGCGCGCAAAATTGGCGGTGAAGTGGTCCCTCCTGCTATGTGCTTTTATAGTAAATTACCCGGAACTGGTGGGAAATGTAGAACTTGTTTAGTGGAAGTGGCTGCTGGATCTACAGCAGACCCAAGACCAATGCCTAAACTAGTTGCATCATGCTCTACGCCTGTTATGGAAGGAATGATCGTGAAAAATAAAACAAGTGAACGTGCTCATGAAGGAAGAAGCGCCGTTGTTGAATTTCTATTGATTAATCATCCATTGGATTGCCCTGTTTGTGACCAAGCGGGCGAATGTGATCTACAAAACTTAGGATATGGACATGGTTCAGTAAAAACACGTTACGAAGAAGAGCGAAGGACTTTTGATCCAATCGATATTG
>CAMCQW010000104.1 GCA_945877045.1 Chryseobacterium gleum | reverse complement strand
GATAATTGGCGTGAATATGAATATAATATTGGGCTACGCTTTCGCTTATCTAACCATTTGTTCTTAAAATACAATTGGGAACAAGGATTTCAAGTTAATTATTTAGGTTTCGCCGTTCCCTTTGGAGCTCCAGCTGACACGTCTTTTACTGGTATTTTATTTGGATCAAGAAATAGAATTAATACGACTAATACAATCGGTTTAGATTATACGATAACGAATCGAATGGATATTACTTTTCGATTAAGGCATTATCGCTCTACCTTAGCTTATAATTCCTTTTTTGAATTGAATCAAGACGGAAGTTTAACTTCAATCGCTTTTAATGGCCTGGACACAGACGGTCAAGCGGCATACAATGTAAATTTTAATGCGTTTACCATTGATTTCGTTTATCGATGGGTTTTTCTTCCTGGTAGCGAAATAAATATCGTTTGGAAAAACTCAATCTTTCAAAGTGACAAGTTCGTAGCTGAATCTTACATCTATAACCTTACCAAAACAATTCAACAAGGGCCAATGAATAGTTTGTCATTTAAACTCATTTATTGGCTGGATGCTCAAAACATAAAGAAAAAGAAGCCCTGATATTTATGGTCTGTTCTGTAACACCCATTCCCGGCCTCTCAGTTTTGCATTCTGATGGATGTTTTCCCAAAAAAGGTTGATGTCACCAATATGAAAATCATTCATTTTCCGTGCGGCAAGGCTGAAGGGGAATTTTAGCTTCGACAATACAAGCCCTCCAGAAATGAGTTCTGTTTGAAAAACATGCTTGTATTTTTTTCCATTGTTGTAATAAAATCCTTTCTGCTGGTTTTTTTTACTTAATGGGCTTAAGTCCCATGTTATTGGATTAACTACAGCTTTCCCGAAATACCACTTCTCGTATTTTTCGTGATTGAGCTTCTTTTTAAAAGTGTTCCATGTAACAAATCCCCCAATTTCTTTGGCATTTATTAGAAAAGGAATTGCGTTGAATTCATTGCTTGGTATTCCAATCCCAGGTAGGTAGGCTACCACTAATTGTTTTTGAAGTGCCTTGCCATCAAAAAAATCTTTTAACAATAAATCAATGTGGGTAGACCCTTGGCTATGTCCCGCTAAAATTATTCCTCGACCATGATTATAATTTTTTAAGTAATATTCAAAGGCCGCTTTAATGTCCGCATAGGCAAACAATAAGGCATCTCGCCCGCCATTTTCTAAGCTATCGTACGAACGGATATGCGCTTGCTGATAATAGGGTACATACATTCGGCCTGATTCTGCCCAAGCACTCGCTTGAAATTTGATGGCATAATCAAGCACTTCTTTTCGGTGTGCGGAATCCTGAACATTAATATTCCATCGCGGATCTTTTGGATCTATTAATAGAGTAGGGTAGACATAAAACACATCAATGGATTCAAATAGCGTACTATCGTGAATTGCGTTAAGGAAGTTTTGAGGTAATTTATTAGGTAGAACTGCCCAATTTTCGATAACGTCATAATTTGTTGCTTCTTGCGAATAGCCCTGCTTTAAAAGTAATAAAGCAATAATAATGAGCAATTGACGAATATTCAATTTTGAAAATTATTTATAAAAAAGCCCCAGCTAGATAGTATTGACTATTTCTCTTTCGTGAATTGAAATAACCAATCATACATTTCGTCAGTCCTAAAAATCCTTTCTAAATCTCCATGATCTTTACCTACTAATCGCGTGTATTTAAGGTTCTCGCCTCCATTACAATTTTTAATTGCCTTTACAATTTTCTCTGATTCACTGATGGGAACCTTTTCGTCTAACGTTCCATGCTGAATCCATAAAGGGACTTGCGATAAATTACATCCATCTTTTACGTTACCGCCTCCACATAATGCTACGCCTGCTGTAACCACTCCCGGATAAGCGCCGGCAAAGTTTAAGGTGCCATATCCTCCCAAGCTCATTCCTGCCACATAAACACGGTTGGTGTCGGTTTGAAATGTTTTTTGCACAAATCGGAGAACGGATAATATTTTCTTTGGCTCCCAAGCCTTTCCTGCTAGTACTTGCGGTGCAATTACTATAGCCGGCACTTTTCTTCCATTTTCAATTTCATGGATAATTCCATATTTCTTAACTAAGGCAAGGTTAGTACCCGATAAGCTTCTTCCATGTAAAAAGATCAGAACAGGTGGGTTTGTTTTTAAAATACTATCGGAAGGCAAGTATAACCAAAAAGGATAATCCGCCTGATTGTAGATAGCTTTTATTTGACTATAACTTACTGACTTTAAAGAAAGTAAAAAAAATAATGTTAGGATAAGTGTTTTCATTTTGCAAAGGTAGCCCCTTCTTTTTAATATACCAAAAATTAAATTACTCTAGTGTTTTACCCTAACCAAACATCGTTTATTAGCTGTTTACCGGCTTTTTCATTTATTCTAGTGATAATTATTTCTTTCCCATTAAGCAGCTCTTCTCGCATAACCGATGAATTGATTTCTAAGTAAAGAATCTTATTATGTATTTTAATACTCTTGGTTCTGAAGGCAACAGCACTTCCCATTAATTCAGGCCACGCAGCAATCACGTCCATTTCTTTCATTTTATTTTCTAACGAAAAGGCTTTTAAAAACCGATCGATCACCTCTTTTAATGGTTGGCTGTCTGCGCTACGTTTGTCGAAGGGTTTCATGGTTTTATGCGGTTTGTATAGAAACTACTTGTTCAGAATTAACTTCAAAGATACTGTTTGAAACGCTAACGGAAGAAAACAACTTTTCCATTCTTTTTCTATCTGTATCGGTAACAATTACTTGCCCAAAAAAATCATCAGTCACAATTTCAAGTAGCTTTTCAACTCGTCTAAAATCTAATTTGTCAAATATATCATCTAATAAAAGTACAGGTGTGATTTTTAAGTTCATTTTTAACCATTCATATTGCGCCAATCGTAAAGCAATAATAAATGATTTTTGCTGCCCCTGTGAGCCAAATTTTTTGACAGGATTTCCATTTAGCGTGAACAACAAATCATCTTTGTGTATTCCGACATTCGTGAAATGTGAAAAGGCATCTTTACGAGCTGATTCTTTTAGTAATAAAGTAAAGTCTCCTTCATTTAATTGAGATCTATAGCTTAAACCTACTTCTTCTGTTTCTTTTCCAATAATGGTGTAATATTTTTGGAAAATCGGAATAAATAGTTTTAAAAAAGCACTTCTTTTTTCATAAATAATATTTCCAGCAATCACCAGTTGATGGTCCCAAGCATCTACGCTTTCTGCATCAAAAAGCCGATGTTCAAACATATTCTTGAGTAATGCATTGCGTTGATCCAAAACGCGCACATATTGTTGGAGTTGGTCCAGGTAAATACGGTCAATTTGAACTAGAATACCATCCATCCAACGTCTCCGTAATTCACTCCCCTCGGCAACCAAATCCCCATCATAAGGAGAAATAAAGACCACAGGGTATAGGCCAATGTGATCCGCTAATCGTTGGTGTTCTTTTTTATTTCGTTTGATTACTTTTTTTGCACCGATTTTTACCGCACAATGAACGTTTGATTCATTTTCACCATCTTTCCAATCTCCTTGGATGGAAAAAAATTGTTCGCCAAATTTTATGTTTTGACGATCAATAACATTTAGGTATGATTTACACATGCTGAGGTAATGTATAGCATCTAAAATATTCGTTTTTCCGCTGCCATTGTCACCAACAATTCCATTTAAACGGGACGAAAATGTGATTTCCGTATCCGCATAATTTTTGAAGTTTAATAAATGTAATTGGGTCAGGTGCATGAAGTTCAAAATTACAATATTATCAGCATTCATTTACGGCTTTTAAATTTATTTTTACTTGTTTGTAGCGCTGTTTGGCTATGTCAATAGGAACAATTGCTATATTTGTCTAAATACTTTAAACTATGTCAAACGCCTTTTTTCAAACGCCAAATGCCATTAATGAGCCGGTAAAGTCATACGCTAAAGGTAGCGCAGATCGCCTTGGTTTATTAGCTTGCTACCATGAAATGTATAACCAAAACATCATTGATGTGCCGATGTATATTGGCCCTAATGAAGTTAGAACAAGTAATAAAAAACCAATGAATCCCCCACATGATCATCAAAAAGTGTTGGGTTATTTTAATTTTGGTGATGGGGAACATGTTAATGCTGCAATTGATGCCGCTTTGCATGCT
Organism: Chryseobacterium gleum; assembly: GCA_945877045.1. Classification (GTDB taxonomy): domain Bacteria; phylum Bacteroidota; class Bacteroidia; order Flavobacteriales_D; family Crocinitomicaceae; genus UBA952. Next base: position 2,696 of record CAMCQW010000104.1, on the reverse strand, counting down.
CGAAACGCTTGGGCAAATCTTCCTTGGGAAGATCGTGCTGCCATTTTTTTAAAGGCGGCAGATTTACTTGCTGGTCCTTTTAGAAATAAAATGAATGCCGCGACCATGTTGTCTCAATCGAAAAATGTCTTTCAGGCGGAAATTGATGCGGCCTGTGAATTAATCGACTTCTTGCGCTTTAATGTCCAATACATGACTCAAATTTATAAGGACCAACCTGAATCTTCACCGGGTGTTTGGAATCGATTGCAATATAGACCGCTTGAAGGATTTGTTTTTGCGATAACACCATTTAATTTTACGGCAATTGCCGCTAATTTATGCGCAGCTCCTGCAATGATGGGAAATGTTGTTGTTTGGAAACCTTCGGATACTCAGGTTTATTCTGCACAAGTGATCATGGAGCTTTTCAAGGCTGCGGGTCTTCCGGATGGGGTCATAAATATGATTACCGTAGACGGGCCTGTCGCTGGTGATATTATTTTTAATCATAAGAATTTTGCAGGATTGCATTTTACAGGATCAACAGGAGTTTTTCGTGCTTTATGGAAGCAAATTGGCGAAAACATCTCCAACTTCCGAACGTATCCACGAATCGTTGGGGAAACTGGTGGAAAGGATTTCGTCATGGCTCACAGCTCGGCAATTCCTGCAGTGGTTGCAACGGCCCTTGCTCGTGGTGCATTTGAATTCCAAGGACAAAAGTGTTCTGCAGCCTCCAGGGCTTATATTCCGAAATCAATCTGGCCTGAAGTAAAACGAATTTACGTTGAACAAGTCAACTCAATAAAAATTGGTACACCTTACGATACTTCAAATTTCTGCAATGCGGTTATTGATGAAAAATCATTTGATAAAATTGCCGCTTATATTGATTACTGCAAAGCGCAAGGCGATGCCGAATTACTAACGGGTGGGGGATGTGATAAATCTGTTGGTTATTTTATTGAGCCAACGACTTTTGTTACAACTAATCCTCGATTTAGAACGATGTGTGAGGAAATATTTGGCCCCGTTCTAACCATCTATGTCTATGAAGACGCTGATTTTGAATCAACCCTAAAGTTAATCGACGAAACGTCTGAATATGCGTTAACAGGTTCCATCATAGCACAGGATCGTTATGCCATTAATACCGCAACGAGACTTCTTGAAAATGCAGCAGGGAATTTTTATATCAATGACAAGCCTTCCGGGGCAGTGGTTGGTCAGCAACCTTTTGGTGGCGCAAGAGGTTCAGGCACAAATGATAAAGCCGGGGCTGCTATGAACTTATTAAGATGGGTTTCCGCTAGAACAATAAAAGAAACATTTGTTCCACCAATTAGTTACCAATATCCGTTTCTTGAACAATAATTATTTTTATTTTAGCCAAAAAAATTATAGTAGATGACAACGAAGCTTGCAGATGGAACTATTGTTCATTGCCTAAGAAAACCAGAAGCAAAGATGTTGGATCATCATGTGGAAGGATATCTTCAGCATGGAATTGAAATTAATGACAATGATGTTGTTGTTGATATTGGCGCTAATATCGGTGTCTTTGGTGTTAGAGTGATGCAAAAAGCTAAAAATGTTAGCGTTTATTGTTTAGAGCCTATCCCAGAAATTATTGAGGTGTTGTCAAAAAATGCTGTCTTGCACGGCAAGGAAAATATGCATGTTCTTCCTTTTGGAGTTTCAAATGAAAATAGCACAGCTGTATTTACTTATTTTCCGAATACGCCAGCACTTTCTACATTACATCCAGAACAATGGGATGTGGATCCAACCGCTTTTAAAAGGGCTGTGAAGGGAACAATGAAAAATCCACCCGAAAATATGAGATGGATGAAATGGATTCCATTGGCTTTTTCTGGAATTATTGCCAAACAATTAGTGAAAGGAAAAAAAACGGTAAGCTGCGAATTAAAGACCTTGTCCTCAATTATTGAATCTGAAAAAATTCAAAAAATTGACTTGCTCAAAATTGATTGTGAAGGAGCTGAATGGGATGTGTTAACAGGTATTAGTGATAATGATTGGTTGAAAATTAAGTCGATCGTGATCGAAGTTCATAACATAGAAAATCGATTGCAAAAAGTGAAAGAGTTGTTCGCACTTAAGGGATTTACTAAGCAATTTGATGAGCAAGAAAAAGGATTAGAAAATTCAGCAATGTTCAATGTATTTGCAATAAAAATATGAGCGCATCAACTATTGCTTGGTTTACTGTGTTACTTTTAGTTTGCACCAATCTGATCGGTTTGTTGTATTCCGTGTTAGTTCTGTACACAGATCTTTTTAGAAAATTTACTATTCAGAAAAAACAATATGGTAAAGGGGTCTTTGCTAAAAGAATGCCCTTATATTTATTTAATATTACTTTGCTATTGGCAATATCTGGGGTCGGCGCCTATTTTGGATTTGGCTTTTTGGAACAAAAAGTTTCTATAGGAATTATTATTTTTCAAGTTGTTTTCGCTTTTGTAATCGATGACATCTTTTTTTATTTTTATCACCGTTGGTTGCACGAAAATAAATTTATGTTGAAAAATGTACACTCCATTCATCATAAAGCCACGAAGCCTTTTCCGCTAGAATATCTTTATGCGCATCCATTTGAATGGTTAATAGGAATGATAGGAGCATTCCTAGGATTTGCGCTTATTTTAATCTTTATGCCAGTTAATCTTTATGCGTTTTGGATCTTTGGA
>CAMCQW010000103.1 GCA_945877045.1 Chryseobacterium gleum | reverse complement strand
TCATTCAATCGATGGCTTACTTATTTTTGAAGGTACATACGCTCCTATGAAATCTAATTTAACGTTTTCTATTCTACAACTCCACGATAAAGGTCACTCGCCTGGTACATCAACAAATTATTCTTTTAAAGATCCATCGGATCAAATTTGGGTTACGCGTTCTGGTATTGATAAGAGCGAAATACGGGAGGAAGATTTTATCTTACTTGATAACGATGGACAAGTAGCTGAAGGGTATAAGGAAATTAAGCCTTCTGCTGAAGCCGAAATACATTCGGTATTATATAACTTATTTCCAGATGTTAAGGTTGTTTTACATAGCCATTCAGTTTTTCCTATCGCCTTAACATCCCTAGTAAAGGGCAATCACTTGACATTTAACGGGTATGAAATGCAAAAAGGGTTAAGCGGCATTACTACGCATGAAGGGTTTGTTGAGATTCCGATTTTTGATAATTCGCAGGACATGTCTTTTTTTAAGCATGAACTAACCTATCGAAAAATGGAATTGAAGAGGGGGGTTTTTATGATCAGGAAACACGGGTTTTATGCCTGGGGAAAAAACTTATTTGAGGCTAAACGACATCTTGAATCCTTCGATTACCTTTGTCAGTGCGAATGGTTAATTCTTAACAAGTAAATCTATGGCGGTCCTATCAATTCCAACTTTGAATTTTCAAACGGATAATGTGTCCGAAATTCGTTCGTTTTTTAATGAACGAGGTATTTTTTTTGATCAGTGGGTCTGCGATGTTGTTTTTGATGATACAGCCACGACGAATGAAATAATAGATGCCTACAAAAAAGATTTAGAGCCTTTTATGAATGAAAATGGCTACCTAACGGCGGATGTGATTTCTATAAATGCTAGTACCGAAAATTACGACCTGATACGAAACAAGTTTTATCAGGAACATACGCATACGGAGGATGAAATTCGTTTTTTTGTTGATGGAAAAGGCTTGTTTTGGTTTAATCTTGAAAATCAAGCTGTATTCAATTTGTTGTGCGAAAGGGGTGATTTAATTAGTGTTCCACACGGAACAAAGCACTGGTTTGATGCTGGGATTCAGGATCCATTTGTAAAAGCAATTCGGATATTTATCGATAGTAGCGGTTGGGTTCCTGATTACACAAATTCAATGCTTGAAAATCAATTTGCAGATTTTAAATTTCCTGCAGGTGAAAGGTGAAATTAAATGCGTGTTGATGGATATTGAAGGCACAACTACTTCGGTATCTTTTGTTTATGACGTATTATTTCCCTATTTCTTAACGAATGTAGAGAAGCTTCTATTCAATGAAACGGCTGAGGTAGTTGCTGCATTTGATGATGTAAAGGAATTAGTGAAAAAAGAAGGTGGGTTGGAATTGCTTTCTAGGCAAGATTGTATTAACCAATTGGTTCTTTGGTGTAAGGAAGATCGGAAAGTAACACCCTTAAAATTTTTACAAGGAGTAATTTGGGAGGAAGGTTATCTCTCAGGCACCTTGGTTTCTCATGTCTATGATGATGTTCCTCATTCTTTAAAAGAATGGTACGATAACAAGATTATATTGGCTATCTTCTCTTCCGGTTCGGTCGAAGCACAAAAATTAATCTTCAAATTTGCAAATCAAGGTGACTTGTCCAGCTATATAAGTGCTTATTTTGACACAGTTACTGGTCCGAAAAGAGAGTCAAGTACCTATAAGTTAATCGCTGATAAACTAAAATTACCCACGACTTCTATTCTTTTTTTATCTGATATTTCAGAAGAATTAATGGCGGCAGATACAGTTGGAATGAAAACAATTCAACTTGTTAGGCCTGGCACAGAATCAAATTGGGAAATTACAGCAGAAAATTTCACTGAAATTAACTGCTGATTATTTCACTCAATTAGTTATCAAAAATTCTATTAATGCTGTACTACAATCTTTTTCGTGAAGGTATTTCCGTTTGTAGTTATAGTAAGTAAGTAAACTCCGTTGGAAATTGATGCAGTAGAGATGTTGGTTTGCATAGAATTTGTGTTCGTCTTTTTAATTGAATTCCCCTTTAAATCAACTATTTCAATCGTAGCATTATTGCCATTTAACAATTTTACCGTGAATTGGTCATTGGAAGGATTCGGGTATATCGTGAACGGAGCTGCGTTCGCACTTGCTTCGATACCTAAGCTTGGATCAAAATTCATGCGTACCATTGGTGATGAGGAAGTGTAATACCAAGTTTGATCGGTATAGTCATAGTAAAAAGCTGTTTGTGGAGCCGAAGAGCCAGAGGTAGCACACACTAAATCATTACTAGCGCCACCATCACCGAATGAACCAATCATTGCTAAGTAAGACTCGTTTGCTAATAAAGCTTGGAAATTTTGAAGAGGCAATGTTTTCTTTTGTCCTAGATCACCTGCTTGAACAACATAGGGTGCACTTTCATCCACAAAATCAAATACGCCGGTACCTGGATTAACGTAATATAATTTGGTAAAGATTTCTGATCCTACTTCCGCTGTTGGATGAATATAAGTATCGATACCATAAAGTACATCATTGGTAAAGATATCAAAGACATTTCCTACTTCGAAGCCTTCCCCTGCATTTGAGATTCCACCTAATATTGTTCCGCGGTCCCTTGCATAGATGTTCGAGTTAATTTCAATATTAATAGCGGGTAATACATTATTTGTCATGTCTGGCTCCATGTTGCTTGTCGATGCCGCTAATTGAACGACATGCGTAGCAACGGAAGCCGCCGGGGTAAATGTTGTGCCACACCAAAGTGTGTCTAAGCTAGCAGCAGCTATAAATGTGGGTGTCGTTGAACCACTGTAAATCCCATTAACGACCGCGGTGAAGGTTGCGTCACTAATATCTTGCACACCTATGTTTTTTAATCCACCACCAAAATTGATTGGGGCAACTTGCAGCGTTGGTACTTGATAATACGGTAATCGCTCACCGAAAACCCCATCGGTTCCCCAAGCTATTGATTGAAGTTTTAAATCGTACTGATCCGTTTCAATAATTTTGATGTCATCAATCGCCCAATACCATCCCCAATTTCCTTGGTAATTTAGTTGAATTTTTACATTGGCCTGGTTACCAGCAACTGCAGAGATGTTGACCGATGCAATATCTGGATTAGCTGTATTTTGTGCGGTTGGTTCATTGCCATCGGTGATGTAAAAATCGGTCCAAGTTGTTCCTCCATCGTTGCTTACGCGTATAATACGGGTGTCTAAGTAGGTCCTATATTGTTGTTCGAATACTAAACTTACGTTTGGATATCCGGTGCAATTGATCGTTCCGTTATAGGTCATATTCGAATTTTGAACGCCATTTTGTCCTTGAGAATCTGAGTTAATAAAGGCAAAACCATTCGCAACAGTGGTAAAGATGGCAGGACTTAATGCTGATACTGGTATCGTGTCGGCTGCGGTAGTTATTTCCCAGTTTAGATAAGGTGCCGAAGTGTTATCATAGGTCCATTCTGAATTATCAGAAAAGTCATTTTGCCATAATGTAATTCCTTTTACCGTCTGAATTTTTTCTGGTTTTACAGGATCGGATACAATAACATGTTTCTTTTCCAAAGAAATATCTTTAAATTGTTTTTGAGCTTGAACGCTACTTGTGATTAATATTATTAGAAGGAAAATGTAGTTGTTTTTCATGTTTGCGGATTTAATTTAATTCTAAATTAATAAATTAATTATAACTGATGGATAATTTAGGATAAAAAAAAAGGGCCCGAAGGCCCTTTTTGATATAAATCAGCTTAGATTAGTTTCTGATAACTAATTTCTTAGTAGAAATGTTTCCGTTAGAATTAACAGCAACCATGTAGATTCCATTTGCGAAATTTCCAGTGTTGATTGTTACGTTTTTCGTTCCGTTAACAGTTCCCAAATTGTTGTTGTAAACAACTTTACCTGATAAATCAGTAAGTGATACAGCAACGTTTGCATTCTCAACAGAAACACTAATGTTTGCTTCGTTTTCTGCAGGATTAGGGTAAACGTTCAATCCGAAACTTGCATCGTTATCCTCAATTCCAGCTGAAGAGAAATTCATTCTTACCATTGGAGTAGAAGTAGTATAATACCAAGTATTATCTGTTAAGTCTAAATAGAAAGAAGTTTGAGCTTCTGAAGATCCAGATGTACCAACAACTAAATCGTTAGTCAAACCACCATCGCCATTTGAACCGGCAACGATTAAGTATGATTCACCAGCATTTAATGTAAAGGCACCAGCTGCTAGCGAAAATGTTACAATTTCGTCTAAATCATTTGCTGTTAATGTGTAGGCATTTGATTCATCTACATATACAAAGTCTCCTGTAGTTGCGTCAATTGAATATAATTTTACATAACATTCTGCACCAACTTCAGCTACACCATTAATCATAACATCAATAGCACTTAATGGTGCTGTTGTGTAGATGTCAAAAATATTTCCTACTTCAAATCCAAATCCTTGATTGTATGATCCATTTGTCATATTGCCTTTGTCACGTGCATAAATAGTATTATTTATTACCAAAGTGGCTGCTGCAGGCAAAGAATTATTTGCAGGTGCTGCGTCAACGGCACCAGAAGTAGTGCTGAAATTAATAACATGTGTCATTGCTACCGCTGGAGGTGTAAGCGCTGTTGGTAATGATAATGTATCTGAAGCGCCAGCAACGATTGTTGATGCAGCAGACGATCCACTCCATGCTCCACTCGCAAGTGCAGCCGTAAATACGATATCTGTTTGGTTTAAAGCTCCTAAGTTGCTAATAACTCCTGAAATATCAATTGGTGCTAATTGCGCAATTGGTATTTGGTAATATGGAAGTCTTACACCCCAAAAACCAGTTGATCCCCAGTAACCAGCATTCATTGATAAATCGTAATCATCTGGCGTCATTAATTTTACATCATCAACTGCCCAGAACCAATCGTATTGACCGGTATATTTGAAACCAATCTTAACATTTGCTTGATTGCCAAGGTATGCAGACATATTTACTTGAACTGTTTGTGGATTCGTTGAATTAGTGCTTTGAGCCATTCCAACATTCACCTCGATTTCTTGCCAAACAGCGCCTCCGTCTAAACTATAAACAATATAAGTTGATTCAGCATATCTTCTGTGTGTTTGTTGAAAAACCAATACAACCAACGGTTGTCCAGTAAGATCAATACTATTTGCTGTTACAATCTTTGCATTCTGAGTTTCAGTTGCTCCAGCACCATCGGAATCAATAAGTGCATAGCCATTTGCTGCAGAGGTATGTCCTGCAGGATTTAAAGCCGCCACAGGACCAGCATTTACATTTGTAACAATCGCCCAATCACCAGCGGTATGACCTGGAGAACCACCAGGAGCAGGTGCATTTGAAGTTACCCAATCAGCAGGAACAGAAAAATCATTCGACCACAAAGTAATTCCTTTCGGTTCAGAAAAAATCTCTTTCTTCGCTTTAACGTCTAAAGCTTGTATTTTCTTGTCGTTCATTGGATTAGTGGTCACTTTTTGACCAAATACAAATCCTGAAACAAGTATACTAGCTAAACCAATGTATACATTTTTCATTTTTAAAATTTTAAAGTTAGGGTTTAAAGTTACTAATAAATTAATTTATCAATAAGGTTTGAATCAAAAAAATTAAAAAAACTTAACTATTTGACCATTAAGCATCTCTATTTAACAAAAAGTTGGAGATTTCAAAAAATAAATCCTTTTTCGTTGTGCTTTCAATAGCTGTTAGTGCATCTATCGCAATTTTCATATAACGCTCCTTTTCTGCATTACATTTATTAAAGATGTCCAATTCTTTGAAGAGGTGTTTTGCCTTCGATATTTTTAGTACAGGGTCCTTTTCATTAAACATTTCATCTAATAGAAGGGCGTATTTTTGATCTGCATGCGTTTCTGCAAGGATACACAACAATGTTTTTTTGTTAGCAATTATATCGCCACCGACTTGTTTGCCTACACTTTTTGGTTCGCCATAAAGATCTAATAAATCATCTTGAATTTGAAATGCGATGCCCAAATTGATTCCGAACTCGTAAATCAATGCTTGATTTTTTTTGGATGCACCGGCGATAATTGCGCCAAATTGTAGCGCGCAACCTAGCAAAACGGATGTTTTTAGTCGGATCATTTCAATGTAAGCTTCTACCGTAACTGTTGGGAGTAACTCAAAGTCCATGTCCATTTGCTGCCCCTCACACACTTCAATGGCCGTTTTATTAAATAAGTTTAGTAAATCGAAAAGATGCTCCCTGGATTGCTTGCTTAATTCTTGGTAGGCAATTACAAATAATACGTCCCCGGAAAGAATGGCTATATTGGAATTCCATTTTTCATGTACGGTCTGTTTTCCTCTACGAAGGGGTGCATGATCCATGATGTCATCGTGAATCAAGCTAAAATTGTGAAATAATTCAATGGCCAAAGCAGCGGGTAAGGCAACTTCCTTTTTCGTCCCAAAAAGCTCTGCAGCCATTAGTGTTAATACGGGCCGGATTCTTTTTCCACCTATTTGGACAAAGTATTCAATGGGTTGGTATAGATTTTCAGGGGTTTTAGGCAAGTTGATTTTCTCGAGCCCTTTTTCAATTAATTTAACGTATGCTTCTAACGCATTCATCTTCGTTTAATCAAATTTAGTAGGTAATTACCGTAACCACTTTTTACTAAAGGTTCTGCAATTTTCTTGAGTTCTTCTTTAGTGATAAAGCCATTTCGATATGCCACTTCTTCTATACATCCGATTTTTAATCCTTGTCTTTCTTCAATTACTTGAACAAATTGTCCGGCTTGCATAAGTGAATGGAATGTTCCAGTGTCCAACCATGCTGTCCCACGATCTAAAAGCGCAACCTTTAATTTTCCTAATGT
>CAMCQW010000102.1 GCA_945877045.1 Chryseobacterium gleum | reverse complement strand
GTAAACAATTCACCCGCAAAACGACAGTCGTGACCAATCACCACTTTTGGGGACGAATAATTTTTTAGTAACCATAAGCCAGTTGCCTCAGCGACACGTGCTACATTTTCTACTGTAAATTGATCCGCGATTATTGCACGCCATCCATCTGTTCCGAATTTAATTTTCTCTGCCAAAATATTTATTTTTTTGTGAAGTTAAGAACCGTTTTTTCAATAATTGCAATGCATTCCATCAATTGTGTTTCTGTAATGGTAAGTGGTGGCGCAAAGCGTATTATGTTTCCATGAGTTGGTTTTGCTAATAATCCATTGTGCATTAGCGCCATACAAATATCCCACGCAGTGGAGCTTTCAGTTGAATCGTTTACTACAATTGCATTGAGTAAGCCTTTTCCTCTGACGAGCACCAACAGATTGCTTTTATCAATAATTCGCTGCATTTCTCGGCGGAATAATTCCCCTAAATCGCGTGCATTTTGTATAAGATTTTCCTCTTTAACAACATCCAAGGCAGCAATTGCGACTTTGGCAGCAATTGGGTTTCCCCCAAATGTGGAACCGTGTTGACCTGGTTTTATCACCATCATGATTTCATCATCTGCTAACACAGCAGAAACGGGAAATACACCTCCAGAAAGCGCTTTTCCTAAAATTAAGATATCAGGTTTCACGTAGGTAGTTTGTCTTTCACATTTATTTTCGCAGGTACAATTGCCACATACAGCCAAAAGACTTCCGGTTCGTGCGATCCCTGTTTGAATTTCATCCGCAATAAATAACACACCATTATCTTTACATAATTGATGCGCTTTGGCGATGTAATCAGTCGATGGGGTATAAACACCTACTTCACCTTGAATCGGTTCAACCAGAAACCCAGCAATATTAGGCAATGTGAGTACTTGTTCCAGCGCTTCAAGATCGTTAAACGGAATTGAAATAAATCCAGGCGCATAGGGTCCGAAATTTTTATTCGAGTCTGGATCACTGGAAAATGAAATGATAGTTGTGGTGCGGCCATGAAAATTACCATCACAAACTACAATTATAGCTTTATTCGCCTCGATGTTATTTTTCTCATAGGCCCATTTTCTACAAATTTTGATAGCTGTTTCTACCGCTTCCGCACCAGTATTCATGGGTAGCATTTTATCGAATCCGAATAGTTGGTGCATGTATTCTTCGTACGGTCCAAGGGCATCATTATAAAAGGCTCGGGAGGTTAAAGTCAATTCTTGCGCTTGTGCGATTAATGCCCCCACAATCTTCGGGTGACAATGACCTTGATTTACTGCTGAGTAAGCCGAAAGGAAATCGAAGTATTTTTTTCCTTCCACATCCCAAACAAAGACACCTTCTCCTTTTGCCAGTACGACAGGAAGTGGGTGATAATTGTGAGCGCCATATTTATCCTCTAATTCAATATAATTTCCGACACTTTTCGTCTTTAGCATTTCATTCATGGGACAAAGATAAAGAATTAAGTACTTTTTATTATCGCGGTCTCATTTTATTCTAATTAAAATATATTTTTGTTTTCGATGAAAAATATGGAAATTAGAAATAGCTTGCTTTTTGTTTTATTTATTCATTGCATTTCCTTTTTGGGAATGTCCCAAAAGATAATTTCAAATCAAAATAATGCTTGGGTTTTGTATACTGGAAATCATAAAATAAGTAAGAAATTGGGCGTCCATACCGAGTACCAATGGCGAAGAGCTGATTTATTTAATGATTGGCAACAATCTTTACTTAGGGTTGGTTTGGATTATTATCACAACCCGAATATATCCTTTACAGCTGGATATGCTTCCATTATTTCTTATCAATACGGTGAACAGCCTATCAATCATCAAACACATGAAAAGCGTATTTGGGAGCAGGTTAACTTGAAATCCAAGTATGGTCGATTTGATTTGCAGCATCGCTACCGAATGGAACAACGATTGATTGATAATTGGAGTAATTCTTCTGGAGATTTTATTCAAGGGAAAGATAATTATCGAAATCGTGTTCGATATCGCATGATGGTGAATGTCCCTTTGAGTCGCAAGGAAATGGCCAACAATACTTTATTTTTAAATGTCAATGATGAGGTTTTCTTGGGGTATGGAAAAGGAATTGCCAAGAATATATTGGATCAAAATAGATTTATTGCCGCTCTAGGATGGCGATTTAGTCCAGATTTTAATATCCAATTGGGTTATTTAAATCAGATGATTTTTAAAGCCGATGGCATTAAAGTAGAGCGCAATCATACGCTTTGGCTTTCTTCTACTTACAATATAAATTTTACAAAATTCATGAAAAGATAATATATTCTAACTCATTAATTTTAATAAATTTGTCTTCAAGACACTCTTTTAAGAAAGTGTTGTTTAAATAAAGTAACCTAAATACAACAAATGAAAAAGATGATTTTAATTGCAGGCGTAACCTTGCTAACCTTAGTAGCGAAAGCTCAAGTAATAGTTGATGGGACTGATATTAACAATTTGAATATTAAATATATTGAAATGGTTGGTCAGTCAAAAATATTAAGCATGTCAATAAAAATTGCTATTGACTATGGCCAAGATTTTTCTTGGAAGGCACAAACTGTTAAATCTGTTGATGGAAAAACTGCCTCCTTTAATAGTATTGTTGAAGCCCTAAATTTCTTAGATGTTAATGGTTGGGAATACGTAAATAACTATATCATTCAGTCAACGTCTGGAGAGGTAACATACCGATACTTATTAAAGAAAAAATAATCACACCTTTCCGGGTTGCCTCCTCAGTATTTTCTGAGATCCATTTTTTTATTCTTCTCCAAATCGCTCTATAACACCTTGGGTCACGCCAGTATTTGAAAATCCTCCATCGTGAAATAGATTTTGCATGGTTACATAGCGAGTTAAGTCAGAGAACATAGAAACGCAATAGTCAGCACATGCAAGACCCGATGCGTTTCCTAAGGGTGACATTTGCTCAGAAAAATTAATAAATTCCTTAAAGCCTTTGATCCCTTGTCCTGCTGTAGTAACAGTTGGTGATTGTGAGATGGTATTAACACGCACTTTATTTTTTATACCATAATGATAACCAAAAGATCGAGCGATGGATTCCAATAAGGATTTTGCATCTGCCATGTCATTGTAATCAGGAAAAATACGCTGTGCAGCAATATAACTAAGTGCTACAACAGAACCCCATTCATTCATCGCATCTTGCTTATACAAAGAGGCGAGTGTTTTATGAAGCGACATAGCTGACACATCCATAGTTTGGTTGTAATAGACATAATTACTTTCTGTATAGTGCTTGCCTTTTCTAACATTGGGTGACATGCCAATCGAATGTAAAACAAAATCAATTTTACCGCCTAATATCTCCATTGATTGAGCAACTAAATGATCGATTTCTTCCACGTTCGTGGCATCTGCGGGAATAACTTGGCTGTTTGTCTTCGTGGCTAAATTGTTGATTTCGCCCATTCGCATAGCGATTGGTGCATTTGTGAGTACAAATACAGCTCCTTCTTCATGCGCACGTTCAGCTACTTTCCAGGCGATAGACTGATCGTTTAATGCACCAAAAATAATTCCTCTTTTTCCTTTTAATAAATTATTACCCATGGTCTTTTTTTTTCTCAAAAGTAATAAAAATATTAAGGTGACTTTTGTTTCTATTGATTTATCCTAATTGGATATTTTTTGAAATGAACGATTAAATAAAGCTAATACGCAGAAATTAATTCAATAAACTTACTTATCTTTGATTTCTATACAACATTAAAAATTATGAAGATCGTTATAACCTCATTATTCTTTTTTATTGCGTTCGGTTTTTTTTCGCAAGGGAATTTGCAGTTTAACCGCGTAATCAATTACCAGTTAATTGCAAATATTTATACAGTTAATAACCATCTCGATACGGTAATGTTTTGTGTTCCTCCGAATAAAGTTTGGAAGATTGAAACGGCAGAACTCACCTGGTCCGGCTATATTAGGCTTTTGCCTTCTACTAGTGCATATTATGGCTCATTATCAGGGTCCGCTGCAATTCCTTTAGTAACTTATAATTCCCAAACCAACATCTCACAATATGCAAATTTCCCTATCTGGTTAGAGTCAAATTTTTGCGGCCAATTTACATATAGCAGTAATCAGCAGAGCACCGGTTTTCCCGCCTTAATTTCAATAATCGAATTTAACGTTGTACCCTGATCCGCTAAATTATTCAAGTTATACTTTTGCAATACTTTTCTATTTTACTATTAAATTTAATTGCTTAAGTAAGTAAAAAGCAAAGAAAACGAAAGTAAATAAATACATTAATTCACTAATCTTATTTACCTTTGATTAAACATAAAAAAATAGAGTATGAAAAAAGTATTGTTTATTGTAGGAATTGCTGTTGTTAGTTTGTCTTCTTGTGTAAAAGATTACACGTGTAAGTGCACTGCAACGGATGCGTCAGGAGCTCAGTCGTCGTCGTCTTCAACCCTCAATGGAAAAAAGAATGATGTTACAGTTGCTTGTGATGAAGGTGATGCTTCAATTGCTGGAATTACTGTTGATTGTGAAATTCAATAATCAAATTGAATTATTAATTTTAAGGGGCGAAAGCCCCTTTTTTTATATACTATGAATTCAATTGAAATCTTCATCTCTTCCCTTGGCTTATCTTGGACATTGTCTAAGCTGCTACCTTATATTCTATTTCTTATAATTGGAATTTCTTTTTCTATTATTTTTTACAAGAAATTTAAACTTTTAAAGCCTTTAAAGATCGTTGTTTCTATGGCACTATTCGTTTTACCATTCTTACTTTATTTTGTTTATTCTCCCATCTATCAAGGTGACTTTTCAAATTCCGGGTACACTATTTCAAGTGAGAGTCGATTTCCGGATAAAAAACAGTTTACTGTTTACGTCTTGCCAAATTGTAAGTTTTGCGTTTCTTCAACAGCAATAATTAAGGAAATGGTTCGCAAAAATAAGGGAATTAATTTAGTGGTAAGGGTGATGGGGCACTCTGTTAATGATAGCCTCAAGTATGTTAAATTAATGGATAAACTGTGTACTATTTCAATGAATTCTTCTAATAACTCACTAGAGAGAGTCCAGATAAAAGAAATAATCAGCATCACCCAAGGTGAATTCCCCACTTTTATTCTCTCGAAAAATGGGAAGGCCATAAAAGCATGGCACAACGATCGTTTTGGCGTTAGTGTGATGGATGAAGTTGATCACTATTTCAAGTAATTTCTAAGCATAAAAAAAGCCCCTCGAAATTTCGAGAGGCTTGATAATTATTTTTTAAAGCTTATTCGCTTACTACCTCAAATTTGAAGGTTTGTTTAACTCCTTTGAACAAAATTGCTTCTGCTTCATAAGATCCTATTTCTTTGATAGGCTCATCTTTTATTTTCAATGATTTACGGTCAATATCAAAACCTTCTTTTTTCAACGCTTCAGCTAACTGTACTGTATTGATTGAACCGAATATTTTTCCGTTCTCTCCAGCCTTTGTTAAGATTGTTAAGGTTAATTCAGCAATTTTAGCTGCGATTGCTTCTGCTTCCGCTACTAATTTAGTCTCTTTGTGAGACTTTTGCTTCATCATATCTTCGTGTGCTTTTTTCGCACTCGCTGTGGCTAAAACCGCATATCCTTGTGGGATTAAAAAGTTTCGGCCGTATCCTGGTTTTACACTAACAACATCGTTAGCATATCCAAGTTTATCTACATTTTTCTTTAGAATTACTTCCATGATTCAAAATATTTTTTGTTTACAATCAATTATTTTAACATGTCACCAACATATGGCAAAATGGCCAAGTGACGTGCGCGCTTAATCGCTTTGTTCACTCTTGTTTGATACTTCTGAGAAGTTCCAGTGATACGACGAGGTAAGATTTTACCTTGTTCATTGATCAATTTCAACAAAAAGTTCGGATCCTTATAATCGATGAACTTGATGCCGCTCTTTTTGAATCGGCAATATTTATCCTTCTTAATATCTATATTAATCGGGGTAAGGTAACGGATATCGTTTGACATTTTTAGTGTTTTACTGGGTTAGTACTATTATTGTGCAGTGGCTGATTGACCAGATTTTGCTCTTCTTCGTTCAGCATAAGTAACGTGGTCTACATCCATTCTCACTGTTAAAAATCGCAACACTCTTTCGTCGCGCTTCATCATCAGTTCGTAATTTGCAACCACCGTACCTTCAGCTTCAAATTCTACTAAATAGTAGAAGCCAGTCGATTTTTTCTGGATTGGGTACGCCAACTTGCGCAAACCCCAGTTTTCGGAATGCTTAATCTGTCCTCCAAAGGTCTTGATTTCGCTTTCGAATTTCTGCACTGCTTCCTTTGCCTGATCATCAGACAAAACGGGAGTTAAAATGAAAACAGTTTCGTAAGAATTCATAACGTTTTACAATTAATTTATTAATAATTTAGGGGTGCAAAGATACTCATTTATTTCTTTGAAGCAAATTAAAGCTTTATTTTTCTGCTATTTTAGTAAGTTTGCTCTTAAATAGCATTCATGGCCTTCTTCAATTCAGATTACTTGCTTTTTTTTCAGGAGCTAGCTCAAAACAATCATAAGGAATGGTTCGACTTGAATCGTTCGCGATACGAGGACAATGTTAAGGTTCCTTTTCGTGCCTTCACGCAACTTGCAATTAATGCAATGGCCATTGAAGATGCCGCATTTAGTGATTTGTTGGCAAAAGATTGCGTTTTTCGGATTAACCGAGATGTACGGTTTTCCAAGGATAAAAACCCGTATAAGTTGATGTGCTCTGCCTTAATCGCTCCAAATGGTAAAAAGAGTAAGGCATCAAACGGCATTTATTTTGAATTTTCTCCTGAGCACGTTCGTTTTTATGGCGGTGTTTACGAGATTGATAAAGAGGACATGTATGCGGTAAGGGAAGGTATAATTCAAAATCCCCGGGAGTTTTCGTCTTTGATAGAAGCA
>CAMCQW010000101.1 GCA_945877045.1 Chryseobacterium gleum | reverse complement strand
AGAATGGATTCCTGTTATGAAAGGCTTTAAATGGGGATTCATCAATCAAAAAGCCAAGGAAATGACACTTTTTGAATTTGATTTTGTGGAGAAAGTTTCTAATAACTTATTCATTGTCGAAAAGAACGGCGTAAGTGGTTTATTAACTACGAATGGATCTTTTGTTTTGGCGCTGGCTTATAAATCGATCGTGCAATTAGGTACTAATTTATTGTTAGTGGAAGATAAAAATGGATTTGGTGTCTCCACACGCGATGGTCAAATTCTAATCCCTACCATGTATAGCCAAATTAAATATTATGAAAAGGATGTACTGATTTTGTATAAGGACGATGGCATTTCGTTCTATTTTATTACAACAGGTAGTTTTGTTCAGCCAAAATAAATTTCTTCTATTAAGAAATGATCGCATAGATTGGCAGTGTCTCTCGGCTTCGCTCGATCCACTTAATGGGCATCGAGTCGAGTCGAGATGCACATTACAAGTTTCAGTTCAATACTATCATTCTCTTATGCAAGCTTTCAGTATCGTTTAGGCTCCTAATTTAAAGCAAAATAAAAATAATGATTAAAAAGTAATCTTTTTATTGATTATTTTTTAACTTTGTTCAAAATCATAAGATGAAAATTGGAGATAATTTAAAGTTGTTACGAAAGCGGGCTGAAAAATCGCAAGAAGATGTTGCAAATGATTTAGGATTTAATCGTTCTACTTATAGCGGCTATGAAAATGGCGTTGCACAACCAAATATTGATAATCTAATCGCATTGAGTAACTATTACAAGTTATCGATCGATGCGCTATTGAGTGAAAATTTTTTAGAATTTACGGCATCGGATTGGAATAATTTCGATAAAAATTGGAAGGATAAAGCAGCTGGAAGTAGTTTGCGCGTTTTAACAAGCATGGTCAATGAAGACAATGAGGACTTGATAGAATTAGTCACTCAAAAGGCAAGTGCTGGTTATGTAAGTGCGTATGCAGATCTTGAATTTATTAGTGAATTGCCTACACTGCGATTACCGTTTCTTTCTAAAAATAAAAAATATAGAACCTTTCCTATTAGTGGAGATTCAATGCCTCCCGTTGTTGATGGTTCATTCGTTGTCGGTGAGTTTGTGCAAGACTGGACGGCCATAAAATCTGGCAAGCCATATATTTTAGTGACTAAAAATGAAGGGATTGTTTTTAAATTACTTTACAATGAGTTGGTTAGCAATAAATCATTTTTATTAGTATCAACAAATAGTTTTTTCAAACCGTATCAAGTAGGAGTAGATGAGGTACTTGAAGTTTGGCGCTTTGTTAATTATATTTCTTCTGAATTGCCCGAGGTAAAAATGGCAGATGATGACTTAAGTTCTTCCATCCGATCAATTCAAATTGATATGCATCGTTTGCTAAATGGAAATAAATCGTAGTTTATTATCATTGAAAGGCCTTGAATAACAAGGGATTTATTTACCTTTGTACTCTCAAAAATAAAAAATGGTTCAAGTCTCTTTGCCCGATGGCTCCATGCGTGAATATCCTATTGGTAGTTCCGCAATGGATGTGGCATTAAGTATTTCGGAAGGATTGGCGCGTAACGTGCTAGCAGCAAAAATAGATGGTGTTGTTCAAGATGCTAACTTTTCGTTGCATACTAATTGTCAATTACAGTTGCTCACATGGAATGATGCTGAGGGAAAATCTACGATGTGGCATTCCTCCGCTCACCTTATGGCTGAAGCATTGGAGTTTGTTTTTCCGGGTGTCAAGTTAGCAATAGGTCCGCCGATAACCAATGGATTTTATTATGATATCGATCTTGGTGAACATACAATCACAGAGAAAGATTTAGAAATCGTTGAAGAAAAAATGAAGGAATTAGCGAAAGCTAAAAATCCTTTCTTACGGAAAGAAATTTCTAAAAAAGAGGCAATCGCTTATTTTACTGAAAAAAAAGATCCTTATAAATTAGAATTGTTAGAGGGCCTAGAAGACGGAACGATTACGTTTTACACGCAAGGTAATTTCACGGATTTATGTCGTGGGCCTCATATTCCGGATACTGGATTCATTAAGTCGATTAAATTATTATCAATTGCGGGTGCCTATTGGCGAGGCGATGAAAAGAATAAGCAGTTAACGCGGATTTATGGGATAACATTTCCGAAACAAAGCGAATTGGTAGCTTATCTTGAAAAACTAGAAGAAGCGAAACGTCGCGATCATCGTAAATTAGGAAAGGAATTAGATCTTTTTACTTTTTCTGCAAAAGTTGGCCAAGGATTACCCTTATGGTTGCCAAAAGGAGCAGCATTGAGAGAGCGTCTTGAAAATTTTCTAAAGAAAGCACAACGTAAGGCGGGTTATCAGCAAGTAATTACCCCACATATTGGAAACAAAGAGTTGTATGTTTGTTCTGGTCACTATGAAAAATATGGCGCCGATTCATTTCAGCCAATCAGAACACCTGATCCGAACGAAGAGTTTTATTTAAAACCAATGAATTGCCCACACCATTGTGAGATTTTCAAGGCTAGACCTCGTTCGTACAAAGATTTACCTATTCGTTTTGCTGAATTTGGCACCGTCTATCGCTATGAGCAATCGGGTGAGTTGCATGGTTTGACACGCGTGAGGAGTTTTACCCAAGATGATGCGCATATTTTTTGTACGCAAGAACAAGTAAAAGATGAATTTAAAAATGTAATTGATATTGTTTTATATGTTCTTAAAACATTAGACTTTCAAAATTTTACTGCTCAAATTTCATTGCGTGATAAAGAAAAAAGTGAGAAATACATAGGTTCTGATGAAAATTGGGCAAAGGCTGAACAAGCAATAATTGAAGCGGCGGCAGAAAAAAACTTAGACACTGTGGTTGCCTATGGAGAAGCTGCTTTTTATGGTCCGAAACTGGACTTTATGGTGCAGGATGCTTTGGGGAGAGAATGGCAATTGGGTACTATCCAAGTCGATTATAATTTGCCAGAACGCTTTGAATTAGAGTACGTTGGAGCAGATAATCAAAAACATAGACCCGTAATGATTCACCGCGCTCCTTTTGGATCAATGGAAAGATTTGTGGCCGTTTTACTAGAACATTGCGCCGGAGATTTTCCTTTATGGCTCGCTTCTGATCAATTTATTATCCTTCCAGTATCCGAAAAATATAACGACTACGCAAAAAAAGTTTCAGAATTCCTAAATAATTCCGATATTCGCGGTCTTGTAGACGACCGTAACGAAAAAGTAGGGAAGAAAATACGAGATGCTGAATTGGCAAAAGTGCCTTTTATGCTTATTGTAGGAGAAGAAGAAATTGAAGCAAACACTATATCAGTAAGGCAAAGAGGCAAAGGTGACCTCGGTAAGATGCCTTATGAAGATTTTGTTAATTTGGTTCAAAATGAAATAGAAATGCAGTTGTCAATGAATAGCTAAATTAACGAATGAGAAGAAATCCAAGACCTTTTGTTAAAAGGGAAATAGAGGCACAACATCGTATTAACGATAAAATTTTTGCTACAGAAGTAAGGTTACTTACGGAAGGACAAGAGCCTCAATTAATATCGGTCGCTAATGCAATTTTATTAGCGGAAGAACAGGAATTGGATTTAGTTGAAATATCGCCGAATGCGAAGCCGCCCGTTTGTAAAATAATGGATTATAAGAAATTTCTTTATAATCAAAAAAGAAAACAAAAGGAACTAAAGGCTAAGCAGAGCAAGATTGTAGTTAAAGAAATACGTTTTGGTCCTAACACGGATGATCACGATTTTAACTTCAAATTAGCGCACGCGAAGAAGTTTTTAGAGGAGGGGAACAAGGTTAAAGCATACGTTTTCTTTAGAGGTAGAACGATTGTTTTTAAGGATAGAGGTGAAATTCTTTTGTTGAAATTTGCACAAGAATTAGCTGAAGTAGGGGTGGTAGAACAACTTCCAAAATTAGAAGGGAAGAAAATGATATTGATGATTAATTCGAAAAAGAAATAAAGAAGCTGATAATAAATAAAAACAATTAAAACGTCACACAATGCCAAAAATGAAAACAAAATCCAGTGCTAAGAAGAGATTTACTATTACTGGAAGTGGAAAGATTAAGCGTAAACACGCTTTTAAAAGCCACATACTAACTAAAATGGCTACGAAACGTAAACGCAACCTTACGCATGCAGGCTTGGTACATAGTGCCGATCTTCCTAACGTAAAGTTGATGCTTTGCATGAAATAGTCTCCATTGGTTCTTAAATGTTTAACCCGATAACAAGTCTCTAAGCCTTCTGAGATAGTGAAGCACTTCTTGTCAAAAAACTTAAAATTATGCCTAGATCAGTAAATCATGTAGCTTCAAGAGCGAAAAGAAAAAACTTGATGAAGTTAGCCAAAGGTTACTTTGGTAGAAGAAAAAATGTATGGACCGTTGCAAAAAATGCAATTGAAAAAGGTCTCGTTTATGCCTATATTGGTAGAAAACAAAAAAAGAGAAGTTATCGATCACTTTGGATAACACGTATAAACGCTGGAACTCGTCAATATGGCATGAGTTATTCTCAGTTTATGGGTTCCGTTCATAAAAGTGGTATCGCTTTAAATAGAAAGGTATTAGCAGATTTAGCGTTAAATCACCCCGATGCTTTTAAAGCAGTATTTGACAAAGTAACTAACTAGTTTATAAAATTATCAGCATAAAGCCATCTGTATTCTACCGATGGCTTTTTTATTTTTAGCTTGTATATATGTTGAAAATTGGTGTTTTAGGAGTTGGTCATCTAGGGAAAATTCACCTGGGTTTACTCCTTCAATTAACTGATATTTTTGAGGTGGTCGGATTTTATGATATTGATCCTTTAGCTTCTAGCGCGGTTGAAAGGGATTTTAAGGTGAAATCGTTTTCAAGTGTTACAGAATTAATCCAAGCGGTTGATTGTTTGGATATTGTTACTCCTACGCTTAATCACTTTGTTGTTGCGGCCGAATCACTGCGAAATCGGAAACATATTTTTATTGAAAAACCATTGTCGGAAACGATGGAGGAAGCGCGTATTCTAGTGCAATTGGCGTATGAAGCGTCTGTTGTGGTACAAATTGGACACGTGGAGCGTTTCAACCCTGCTTTTCAAGCAGCGCTCCCATTTCTTGATAATCCAATGTTTATTGAAACGCATCGCTTGGCACAATTTAATCCCCGAGGGACCGATGTTCCTGTGGTCTTGGATTTAATGATTCATGATATCGATGTTATTCTCAGTATTGTTAAATCGAATGTGAAGAAAATTGCCGCATCTGGTGTTGCGATTGTAAGCGATTCACACGATATCACAAATGCAAGGATTGAATTCGAAAATGGCTGTGTCGCTAATTTAACTGCCTCACGGATTTCACTGAAAAATATGCGTAAATCGCGCTTCTTTCAAAAAGATGCCTACGTGGGAGTTGATTTTCTCAATAAAACCTTAGAAGTCGTTCGAATGCAAGACTTAGATGGCGAAGCGGACCCCTTTGATTTCATCATGGATTTAGGGGAAAATAAATCAAAAAAGAAAATCCTTATCGATAAACCTGAATTAGCTGCTACCAATGCGATACTAGAGGAATTGAAAGCTTTTGCTTTCTCCATCAATAATAAGGTACCTGCTAAAGTAACCATTGAGGATGGATATAATGCCATGGACGTGGCATACAGGATCATCGAAAAATTAAAAGATAATTCTATCAATTAAAACAATAAATTATACGCTTAATCGTTCACGCCCCGGTATGAAAAATATGAAACTATTTACGCTACTTATTTCTTTACTTTTCTTACTTTCAACTTGCATCAAAAATAATCCCGATCCTTCTTGGCTAATTGTTAATGATTGGACTTTATTGCCAAATTCAAATTATGCGGGTTCAGAAGGTGAATTAACGGATAATATTACGGATGCTTGGGTATATGTCAATGATGAGCTAATCGGCGTTTTTGAAGTTCCATTTAAAATCCCAATTTTAAAGACGGGTGCTGTCGATATTAAAATATTTCCAGCTATAAAAAACAATGGAATCTCAGCAACCAAAAAGGTGTACCCTTTTCTAGAAACCTACCAAATAAACGGGGTGCTAGTTGCAAATGAAACGCTCACCATTTCTCCTACAACGAAATACAAGGATAATTTGTCATTCACAATTGAAGATTTCGAAGATATCAATACCAGTATTATTAATGATCCTAATACTTCCGCAGCTAATTTTACCTTGCAGAATACGAATTTAGAATGGTTCAATGGAAATTTTTATGCTCACATAGGTTTAAATTCAGTTGATTCAAGTTGGGTCGCTTATACCAATTGGGCATCGTATATTGCAAAAGGAAAGGAAGTGTATTTGGAAATTGATTATCGAAATACAAATAATGTTGTTACTGGCTTACTTGCAATTTCACCTTCCGGTACTATTCCAAATCCACATATTACATTGCAGATGCAAGATGCTTCCTCTGTTGTTTGGAAGAAAATTTATCTTGATTTGAGGGAAATGGTTGGCGCTTCCGCTAATTCATCCTATTTTGAGCAGTCTTTTGAAGCCTATTTAGAAGCAGGATTAACCTCAACGGAAATCGAAATTGACAATCTAAAATTGATACATTTTTAGAAATGAATAATAAAGCCTGGGTTGGTCTTTTTTTGTTGTTGGATTGGCTAATGTCCCTAATTGCCTGGAGTCTATTTTTTTTCTTTCGAAAAACATGGCTCGAAAATAAGCCCTTTGAAATCGATCAAAATTTTGTGGTAGGAATTATAATTGTTCCCTTGTTGTGGTTGTTTATTTACTATTTACAAGGAAGTTACCATGAGATTCGCAGGATTTATCGATTGAAAATTTCAAATCTTACCTTTTTTGGTACTGTCATTGGATCTGTTTTTATCTTTTTTGTCCTAATTCTAGATGATAAGGTTACTAACTATCAAATGTATTATTGGTCATTTGGCTTGTTATTTTCTCTTCAGTTCGTTTTGGCAATTTCCTCTAGACTTGTTTTAGCTACTGTTTTAATTAAATCGTTGCGTAAAGAA